>CAITMP010000422.1 GCA_903893525.1 uncultured Acidobacteriia bacterium
AAAATACCCTCTCACTCCCCACCCAGGCCCCTGCGGCAAAGATCACCATCGCAGCTGCGCTCCTAAGCTTGGTCCTCCGTCCCCACGAATTGATCATCAAGCGGTTCAATTGGAAGTCCGCCGTGTGCAGTTCCCTCATCCGCGGCATTATCTTCTTCTTCGCAAATATCAAATCGGGTTGGCAGGCAGCCTCCGGTGCCATGCTTGCCGAGTGGACCTACCGCGCTTTCACGTCCGGCTTCTACGGAGCCATGACCCAGACCATTGGCGAGGCCGAGCCCGAATGGCAGGCAACCCTCGCCGCCATGGTCGTCCTACCGCTCACATCGCACATTCTCGAATTCGTCGTGCACTACTTCCGCCACACGCCGCACCTGAAGCTCAGCATTATTTCATCGATGATCTTCACCGTCTTTTCCACGCTTTTCAACGTGTACGCCATGCGCCGGGGCAAACTCGTCGTTGGCGGCAACGCGGCATCCCTGGGTGACGACTTGAAAGCCATGCCCCGCATGATCTATGAGTTCCTGGCCGTCGTCCCGCTCTGGATTCGGCGGTCGCTAAAGAGCGCTTGATTTGAAAACACTCCACCTGACGAACGCCTGGCACGCCAATTCCGGCGGCATTGGCATGTTTTACAAGGCCTTGTTCGACGCCGCCAACCGCGAGGGACACTTCATCCGCCTGGTTGTTCCTTCCGACTCCACTCGAGTGGAAAAAGTGGGAGACTTCGGCCTCGTCTACCACTTGGAAGCTCCGCGCGCACCCGTCAGCCCGCAGTACCGGATGCTCTACCCGACCCGGTTCCTCCTGCCCGGCACTGAAATCCAGCGCATCATCAACGACGAAGCTCCCGATTTGGTCGAGGTCTCCGAAAAGTACACCATGAACTACTTGGCGGGCCTCCTCCGGACTCGCCGACTCCCCGGCGTCCGCGTCCGTCCAACAGTCATCGGCGTGAGCCATGAACGCATGGACGAAAACATGGCCGCATATTTTACAGCCAGTCCCGCTGGAAAAGCATTCTGCCGTTGGTACATGAAGTGGATCTACTTCCCCATGTTCGACCACCACGTCACCGTTTCCGAACACACGGCAGAGGAGCTGATCGAGGCCTCCCACGGTCACAAAATCCGTCGCGGCATTTGGGTCGCCCCGATGGGTGTCGATTGCGACCGCTTCACTCCCGCCCGTAGAAGCCAGAGCGGTCGCGAAGAGCTTCTACGGTTGGCTGGTGCAGGTCCCGAGAGCACAATTCTGCTTTACGCCGGCCGCCTCGCCCCGGAAAAGAACATCCCGCTCCTGATCGACACCGCCCGGCGGCTGGATCCAGCGCTCTTCCGCCTCGTCATTGCGGGCGAAGGCATCCTGCTGGACGATCTCCGCGCCGAATGCGCCCGAGCTGCGCTCCACCACGTGGTCTTTCTTGGCCATGTCCAAGACCGCGACAAGCTGGCCGATTACTACGCCAACGCTGACATCTTCATCCACCCCAACCCTCGGGAGCCCTTCGGCATCGCGCCGCTGGAGGCGATGGCTGCGGGACTAGCCTTGGTCGCGCCCGATACCGGCGGCGTCATCTCCTACGCCGACAAGGACAACTCCTGGCTCTCCCCCGCAGACAGCGACCAGTTCGCCGCTTCGGTGCGTGCCATCCAAGCCGACCCAATCAACCGCTTCCGCAAAACCGCCGCCGCCCGCGAACGTGCCGAGCACTTCCGTTGGGAGAGCGTTACCTCCCGCCACCTCCAGCTCTATCGGGAACTGGACGCCATCACTCGGGGTACCGATGGGGCGCTCACAATGCCCCCCCGTGCATGGACAACGACCGGGGACGCATTCGGTCGCGAGGTCGTTTCAGGCTAATTCAGCCGTTACCGAAATGGTTCCCAAACGTAATTTTCCTGAAATGGTGTCCGGTTATCGTTAGGCATGCCCACCGCAAATGGCATCACCCGCTCAAAGGAGTCGGTTTGAGGGATTCCGGAATCCACTTCCATTGGCTGAAGAATCCCGCCGGGAGCTTCTCCACCGGCGTCTCCCTCCACAGCCACACTCTCCATTCCAAAGAGTCTTTGGATTTTATTCAGCGGGTTACCAAGGACACTCCCTGGCTTGGCGGTGCCATCCGCAAGCAGACGGACCGGTACCGCGCGATCAACGGCAGGGATATTGACTTCTCCAAGGCGTGGTGGACTCCCCCTCTGGCCGCCCGACACGCATGGGAACTGGAAAAGGGCCAGATCGAAGGCGTTCTGGGCCTCAGGGGTCTCGTTTCGCTCACCGACCACGACACCATCGACGCCTGCCTACACCTCCATGTCCTCGAAGGCATGCGAGACGTGCCCGTGTCGGTCGAGTGGACCATCCCCTACGCCCCCACGTTCTTTCACATCGGTGTTCACAACCTACCAGCCGAGGACGCACCCACGATGATGCGGGCAATGGAAGCCTTTACTGACAACCCGGTAGAAGCGAAAATTGGCGAAATGCTGGAATGGGTCTCCCGCGACCCCCGCACGCTGATCGTCATCAACCACCCGTGTTGGGATGAAAACCATATCGGCGAGGACAAACACGGTGCCACCGTCGAGCGTTTCCTCAATAACTACCGGCCTTTCATCCACGCTGCGGAATTGAACGGCCTGCGCCCGTGGGACGAGAACCAAAAATCTGCGGACTTGGCTGCCCGCTACAAGCTGCCGGTGATTTCTGGTGGAGACCGTCACGGCCGCGAGCCGAACGCCAATCTCAACCTCACCAACGCCGCTACTTTCTCGGAGTTTGTGGAGGAAGTCCGCCGCGACGGTCACAGCGAAGTCCTCTTCATGTCCCAATACCGCGACCCGCTCAAGATGCGGATCCTGGAAAACATGGCCGACATCATCGAGGACGACCCGCGCCACGCCATGGGTTGGGTCAAATGGAGCGACCGCGTCTTCTGGGAGAACCCGGACGGCGAAATCAAATCCGTGGGCGAGCTCTGGGGCGACCGGGTCCCCCGGGTAGTCAGCCGCTTCGTCAACCTGATGAGCTTGGTGAAACACCGCCGTGTCCGATCGGTGCTGCGAGTGGCGTTGGAGGAAAACCGGCAATTCGCGGTGTAGGGTGATCGTCCCAAGGCGCGCTAAGATTGGATCAAGGTCAGATCAACCATGCCCGCCGAAGTCATGCAAATCGAGATCGCGGTAGATCCATACGCCCCTGCGGTCTACCCTCCGAGGAAACGATGGACCCGTGCTGAATGCACGAGTTTGGAATCGACGGGTTTGTGGGAGCGCGATCACCTCGAATTGATCGAAGGCGAACTCATCACGAAGATGCCCAAGAAGCGCCCGCACACGATTGCGTACTTATACCTGCTCGAATGGCTGGGTGCTGTATTCGGCATTCGATACCTGAATCCAGAAACGGCAATCGACGTGGCACCGGAAGACAATCCCACCAGCGAGCCCGAGCCCGACATAGCGGTTCTTTCAGGCTTGGCCTCCGCCTATGTGAAGTCCAACCCACCCGCGTCCGATGTCCGGCTCGTAGTCGAAGTGTCGGATTCCACCCTAGCATTCGACCAGGGCCCCAAGGCCCGGCTGTACGCTCGCGCCGACATCCAGGAATACTGGGTGGTCGATGTGAAATCTAGCCAGATCATCGTCCACCGGATTCCAACGAACGGCATCTACGCCACGATTGCCGCCTACGAGAGGGGCGAGACAATAGCCCCGCTCGCCGCCCCGGACTCGCCACTGGCTGTGTCCACGATCTTCCCGGGCGAGTAGTTGACCAGCTCTTAGGGTCTCCGTGGAGACCCAAGCTGCCATAACTTACCGGCCTACACGTCCAAATTCTTCACATCCAGAGCATTGTCCTCAATGAACTTGCGCCGGTTCTCCACATCCTCGCCCATCAAGGTCGTGAAGATCAGATCCGTAGCCACCAGATCCTCCACCTTCACCTCGAGCAAGGTCCGCTTCTCCGGGTTCATCGTCGTGTCCGCCAACTGCTCGGCGTTCATCTCGCCCAACCCTTTGTAGCGCTGGACCGACGCGTCGCGCTTGCCCTCATTCTTCACATGGTCCAGCAGCCCGCGCCATCCTTCGAGAACATCCATGTGCTCATTCCGACGAACGGTGAACGGAGGCTCGTTGTACTTCGTGATCTGCTTGGCGATGTTGCGGAACCGCCGGTACTCCGGCTGGTGCGACAACTCGGTGTCGATCGCCCGCGTCGCCTGCGTCAAATCCCGGTATGTCAGCTTGTAGACCGAGTGCTCCTCGTCAAACTGCAACTCGGTAGCAACATTGGCTTTCTCCAACGCCGCGGCCAGCGCCTCTATATTGGCCTTGTCCTGGAAATCCGGCTTGGTGTCCGCCAGCAGATTCGCATTTGCCAACACTTCCACCACCCTCGGATCACGCATCCGGCGCTCCAGCTTGTGGAACAGTTGCTGGAAATCGTCCAAGTGCATCAAAAACGCCCGCAACTCGCCCGCGTCCAACGTTGTACCGTTTGCCAGGGTCACCGTCAACTGCTCCGTTGCCCGGCGCATGATCTCCTTGGTGAACTCGGCCTCGTTCTTGATGTACTTCTCGCTCTTGCCGCGCTTCAATTTGTAGAGCGGCGGCTGCGCGATGAAAACATGCTGCTTCTCGATCAGCTCCCTCATGTGCCGGAAGAAGAACGTCAACAGCAAGGTACGGATATGCGAGCCGTCGACGTCGGCGTCCGTCATGATGATGATCTTGCCGTACCGCAGTTTTGCGGCATCGAAATCATCCTTGCCTATCCCCGTTCCCATCGCCGTGATCAGCGCCCGGATTTCCTCGTGGCCCAGCATCCGGTCGTACCGGGCTTTTTCCACGTTCAGAATCTTACCCTTCAGCGGCAGAATCGCTTGGAAACGCCGGTCGCGGCCCTGTTTCGCCGTCCCGCCTGCCGATTCGCCCTCGACCAGGAACAATTCGCACTTGGCGGGGTCCTTCTCCTGGCAATCCGCCAGCTTGCCCGGCAGCCCGCCGGAATCGAGCGCGCCCTTGCGCCGCGTCAAATCCCTCGCCTTCCGCGCCGCTTCCCTGGCGCGCGAAGCATCAATCGCCTTCGACACGACCTTCTTCATCACGCCGGGGTTCTTTTCGAAGAACTCGCCCAGCTTTTCATTCACCAGCTGCTGCACCTGCCCCGCGATGTCGCTGTTCAGCCGACCCTTGGTCTGGCCTTCGAACTGCGGCTGCGGAACCTTCACGCTGATGACGGCCGTCAAACCCTCGCGGACGTCGTCGCCCGAGAGATTCTCCTTCACGTCCTTGAACAAGCCGCCCGACTGCCCGAACGCGTTGATCGTCCGCGTCAAAGCGCTTCGGAATCCGCTCAAGTGGGTGCCGCCATCCACCGTGTTGATGTTATTGGCGAAGCTGAACAGCGTTTCGCCGTACGTGTCGTTGTACTGCAGCGCGATTTCAATACCCACCGTGCCGCTCGGCCCCGGACGTTCCCCTTCGATGTAGATGGGGTTCTCGTGGAGCACGGCTTTGCCGCGGTTGAGGTGCTTGATGAACTCCGAGATGCCGCCCTGGTAGAGGAACTCGGTCTTCTTCTCGGGGTCCTCGCGCTCGTCGGTCAAGTTGATCTTCAGGCCCTTGTTCAAGAACGCCAACTCGCGCAACCTCTGCGCAAGTGTGTCGTAGTTGTACTTGGTGGCCTCCATGATCGTCGGATCCGGTTTGAAGGTGATCTTCGTACCGGTCTTCTTACCAGCCTTGCCCGTCACGGTGAGGGGTCCCATCGGGGCACCCTTCTCGTAATCCTGCTCCCACGTGGACGAATTTTTCTCGCCCTTAATAGGACGCCAAATTTCCAAATGGAGCTTTTCCGAGAGTGCGTTGACGCAGCTCACGCCGACGCCGTGGAGTCCGCCCGACACTTTGTAGCTGTTGGAATCGAACTTGCCGCCCGCGTGGAGTTTGGTCATCACGACTTGCGCCGCCGAGACTCCCTCCTCCTCGTGCATGTCCGTCGGGATGCCGCGGCCGTTGTCGACAACCGTGATCGAGTCGTCGATGTGGATGAAAACATCGATCTCGGAACAATGGCCCGCCAGAGCCTCGTCAACCGAGTTGTCTACGACTTCGTAGACGAGGTGGTGCAGGCCGGCCTCTCGGGTCGACCCGATATACATCGCGGGGCGCTTCCGTACCGCCTCCAGTCCCTCCAGAACCTTGATGGAACTGGAGTCGTAGACGGACGGATCAACTTCATTTGCCATAGTGTTTTCGTTTACCCGTGGGCGGTGCCTGGCGTCAGATGCGCATCGGCATCACGACGTAGCGGTAGAGCTCTTCAATTGGCGAATCGGCGGCCGGAACGGGCTGCAGCTCACCGGCGCTCTTCTGGTCTTTGAGGTGGATCCCGATCTTCTCGTTCGGAACCGCCCGGAGGAAGTCCAACAGGTACTGCGCGTTGAACCCAATTTCCATGTCCGGACCCGTGTACTCGCTCGAAACGCTTTCCTCGGATTCGCCGCTTTCCAACGACGAGGAGAAAACGCGCACTTCCCCGGTGGTGAATTGCACCCGGACTGCCCTGGAACGCTCATCCGCAAACTGCGCGACGCGCTCGATCGCACCCTTCAGGTCATCCTTGCGAATCACGGCGATGTTGATGTTCTCAGCCGGCAGCACGCGCTCGTAGTCCGGGAAATTGCCGGTCAGCTTGCGGGTAATCAGCAAGCGCGGACCAAACTCGAAGAACAGGTGGTTGTCGTCGCCGCCAAAACGGACCTTTACGTCCGGGTTGTCCGATAGCTTGGTGATTTCGCCCATCGCCTTGCGCGGCACCAAGGCCCGGTATTGCGTGTAGCCGGGGCCGTCGCCGCTGGGACGGTTCACGTAGGCCAGACGGTGTCCGTCGGTCGACACCATTGTCAGACCGGCTTGCGACAGCAGCAGCAGGGCACCGTTGAGGGTGAACCGGCTTTCCTCCATCGAGATCGCGAACATCGTGCGGGAGATCATCGCGGTCAGCGTGGCCGGGGGAATTTCAGCCACGGCATCGGGCATTGACGGCAATTCCGGAAAGCTCTCGCGGCTCATGCCGGCGATCCGGGTCTTCGAACGTCCGCAGGTCAGCGACGCCCAGTGGTTCTCGCCAAACTTCACCGTGATCTCAGCGTCGGGCAACAAACGTACGTAGTCCAGAAGCTTCTTGGCCGGGATGGTGCCCGAGCCTTCCTTCTTCACGCGCGCCGGACACGAGGTCTTCAGGCCAAGCTCCAAATCGGTTGCCGTGATGTACAGCCGGTCCTCGCGGGCCTCCAAAAGTACATTGGAGAGGATCGGTATCGTCGTCTTCTTCTCGACCACGCCTTGGGACAGGCTCAACTCGCGGACCAGGTCGGACTTGCTGACTGTGAACTCCATTTTGGGGGCTCCGGTTCTCTCTTACGATTGCTATAGACAAACACAGTGATCAACACCGTATTCGTAGGCGCTGTTGAAATGTGGAAGACTCTCTAAATTATACAAAACTTTGGGCCTTGCCGTCATTTCGAGTTGTGGGTACCGGCTGCGGCGCTTCAGCACAACCGGCAGTGCAACGCTTTTTACACAGAGTTCCAGAGGTTGTCCTCAGGGGGGTCTGTGCGAAACTCTGTAACGCTATTGGAATGAATCGGTTACGTTGTTGATTAGTTTGTTGATGTCGGGATCCTCGGCGCGCAGTTCCTTGATCTTCTCGATCGAGTGCAGCACCGTGGTGTGATGCTTGCCACCAAACGCCCTCCCAATGTCAGGCAAGGATGCCGTTGTCAGCTCTTTCACCAAGTACATGGCGACCTGCCGGGGCACGACAATCTCCTTGCGGTTGCTCTTTTCCTTCAACTGCGTCACCTTGACACCGTAGCGTTCGGCTACTGCCTTCTGCACCGATTCGATCGTGATGCGCTTTTCAACCTTCTCCAGTAGATGCCGCAACGCTTGCTTGGCCATCTGGAGTGTCATCGGTGTGTGTGTCAGCGACGACACAGCCAGGACCTTGAGCAGGGCCCCTTCCAGCTCGCGGACATTGGATTTGGTGTTGTGCGCGATGAACGCCAGGATCTCCGGTGCCACAACCGCTCCCTGGATCTCCGCCTTCCGCTCCAGGATCGCCATCCGCGTCTCCAGATCGGGTGGCGCAATGTCGGCAATCAGACCCCACTCGAACCGTGACCTCAGCCGTTCCACCAAGCCGGTAATTTCCTTGGGCTGGCAATCGCTGGAGATCACAATCTGCTTTTGGGCCTCGTGGAGGTCGTTGAAGGTGTGGAAGAACTCCTCTTGGGTCCTGTCGCGTGTTGCCAGGTTGTGGATGTCGTCGATCAGCAGCACATCGGCTGACCGGTAGCGCTCCCGCAACTGGGCCATCTTGCCGTACTTGATGCCGGTGACCACCTCATTGGTGAACTTCTCGCTCGTTGTATAGACTACCCTCGATTGCCCGGAATCCAGCATCGCCCTGCCGATGGCATGCATGATGTGCGTCTTGCCCATGCCGGTTCCGCCGTACAGGTACAGCGGATTGTACCGGCGGGCCGGGAAAGCGGCGACGGCTTGCGCTGCTGCATGGGCGAACTGGTTGCATGCACCCACAACGAAGGTTCCGAAAGTGAAGTTTGGGTTCAGCTGGACCGGCGACTCAATCTCCGGTGCCGATTCCACGATGGAACCGGGATGTGCTGGCCCCCCCTGTGCCTTTCGTACAACAAAATGCACGTGGTCGATACCAAGGGGTAGTGATCGGGCTGTTGAATCGATCTGATGGGAGTATTCGTCCATCAAATAAGCGATTGTGTTGGCGTCGGGAGCCGATACGAGCAGGGTCCTGCCGTCGATGCCCGCGAAATCGGTACGCGAGATCCAGTTTTCGTAGCTCTCCGTGCTGAGCTTGCGTTCAAGTAGCCGCTTGATTTGCAGCCATGGGTTCGTGTTTTCGCCGTTCACTAAAGACAAACATTCTCCTTCGGAGCGCTGGGCATTCCTTGGGGGAGGCTTCGGGGGAAGTTGCAGCCTCGGCTGAAGGGATCTGCGGCTGGCAGCGGGTTGAGCCCGTTTGCAGGGGGCCGTTTTGGTTCGACAGGACGTAGTCTAGCACAGGAAAAACGGGCCGCTATGGCCAACGCCACCGTCTCCCTGGAGGTCGGTACGTTATCTGTATGAGGATCTTGGGACTTCCAATCGATAGCTATCTCCTCTGCGTTTGCTGCCGCCAGAGCTGTGACGCGATTTTTGCAATCACTCCCTCCCGGACTTCGGTTGCCGCAGGGGAATCCGATACGAAGACCGCGACAATGAGTGTGGGGCGACCCGGTTCGGAGATGATTCCTACATCGTTGGTGGCGGCCGTTATGCCATTTTTGGTGCCTGAGGTCCCGGTCTTGTGGGCAACCAGGGCACCGGCTGGTAGAAGGCCTTTCAAACGTTGCGGCCCGGTCGGGGTCTGGGTCATTAGCTGCAAGAGTAGGGCTTGGCTTGTTCTGGAGAGTCCCTTTCCGTCCAAGAAAGCCTTTAGAAGGTGGACCATTCCGCGGGGCGACGCCCAGTTGCGATATTGCAGGGTGTCGTCGCGTGACATCTCCATTTCGGTGTTCGCGATGACGACCTCTTGAATTCCAATGCTGTCAAGATAGGCTTGTGCCTTCGCCGGGCCACCTAGAATACGCAGTAGGACGTCGCTGGCGCTCCCGTCGCTTTCTGACACTGCGTACCGGAGCAGATCCCGTACGGTTGTGTCGAAATCGCCGCTCGGATGTTCATCCCGCATCGGGCTGTGCAGCGCGGCAGGAACCAGTTCCCACTTGGCAACGCGTGCCTGTTGTCCCAAGCCGAGTGCGCCCCGGTCAACGGCGTTCAGAACCGCCATCGCGATGGGGAACTTGTACACGCTTTGCATCGGGAAATGGTCGGCATCATGGAAACCGATGGGTTTCTTGGTTCCAACCACCTGCGCCGATACGCCGACATGTCCTTTGGCGGGCCGGGAGAGAATGTCGAGATCCCCAGCCAGTGAGGCCAGAAGCAGAAAGTGGGCAATCATCGGGTTTGCGGGTATTGTGTGATCTCTGCCCGTCCCAAAAGATGGTCGAGGTGGTGTTGCATATGAACGACGTAATCCTGTATGACGAATCCGAGGGGCTCCACAGGGTACGGACCGACCTTGCAGGGTGTCTCCAAGCTGGATTCCGGTATTCGGTCGACAGCTCTGGCGAGGAAGGCGTTGAAACGGAACCAGAGGTCGACGATGTTCTCCCAGGACATGTTCTGGTAGTCATGAAGCTCTACCCAGCCGTTTTGGTCGTAGCCGGGTCCGCTGTAGTCGCCGTGCAGGGCGGCGCGGACAAAGCGCTGGTGGTTGTTCACCGCTGAATCGACCAAGTGCCCCAGTTCCTGTTGTGGGGACCAGCGGGTCGGGTCCGCTGGTTTGAGGGCAGCGGTTTCAGGCGGAAAAGCTTCCAGATCAGGCAGTTCACGGGTGATCGTTTCACGTATGAGTTCGGCGAGGGGCTGGGCCATGACTTTATTTTAGGGTCATGGCGTCCTCAAACAATGCTGCCAGGTCCTCGGCAGTGGCTGGTCGTGGCGACAACTTGGTGACCCGGTGTTGCGGCAGTGTTCCTTGAACCAGCGCTGGGATGTCGGAGGTCAAATAGCCCAAGCCCTTCAATCCATCCGGGAGCTTTAGGTCCGAGATCAAGCCCGTTAAGGTATCGGCCAGGATCTTTCCGGCGTCGCCCAGCTTGGCGTTGGATATGTCGGCCCCAAGCACGAACGCGGCGTCCAGATGGCGTTCCGGCGAGGAGGCACTTGTGAATCGGAAAACCGCCGGGGCATTCAGGATTACCGAGATCCCGTGTGGAACCATCGGATGGTTGACATCGTAGCCAGTGGCCCGGAACCCCCGTACCAAGCCCGCTACCGGGTACGACATGCCATGCGGCAGGTGTACACCGGCATTTCCAAAGCCGATTCCGGCGTAGGAGGATGCCAACATCATCGCCGAGCGTGCTTCCTCGTCCGAAGTATCGGCAAAGGCGCGTCGGATGTACTGGGAGGTGAGCCGGAGGGCTTCCATGCTCCACAAATCGCTGATGGGATTGGAGCCTTGGTAGGCGGGCCGGAGGATCGGGCGCTCCGGCCTGGGGCGTTCCACGAAAGGAATGGCGGTCCAGGATTCGATGGCGTGGCACAGCACGTCCAATCCGGAAGATGCGGCCACAGCGGCGGGCATGCTGCGCGTGTTGTCGGGATCCACGATTCCCAAATAGGGTTTCAGGCGACGGTGGGCGATACCAGTCTTGGCCCTGAGCGGTTTGTAGTCGAATATGGCGACGCCCGTGGTTTCGCTTCCAGTACCTGCGGTGGTCGGGATGGCTAACAATGGCTTTACCGGTCCCGGAACTGGCAGGCCTTTGCCGATGGGCTGGTTGACGTAGTCGAGGAAGTCGGCGGGCCAGCAAGCGAAGAGGTTCGCCACTTTGGCCGTGTCGATGACGGAGCCGCCCCCAACGGCAACCACGGCGTCATACTCGCGTACTGTGGCGAAGCGAATCGCCTCCTGCATGGATTCGTCGGATGGTTCCACCCGGCAGGTATCGAAGAGCGAGTACGGAATCTTGTTGGATTCCAACGATTCCAACACCGCGATCACCGGGTGCAGCTTGCGAAGGTTGGGATCAGTGAAAACCAAGGCGTGTCGGACCTTCAGTTCGGCCAGGTCGGCACCGATTTCGCGTGTCGCACCTGCGCCGAAGCGGAGTGAGGAGGCGGCCATCTCAAAGGCGTATTCGTGGTTGGTCATTCGGAGTTGCCAGAGGAAAGTGTATCGAATGGATTTTGGGCTTGGCAATTCGATGTGGACTTGCTAATATAGTGTTTGACAACGAGCCATCATCTGAGAGAAGATGGAAGTTTCCACCACGCGGGAGTAACTCAGCTGGTAGAGTGCAACCTTGCCAAGGTTGATGTCGCGAGTTCGAATCTCGTCTCCCGCTCCAAATTTTTCCTTGTAGTTCCTCAGTCGACCCACATCCTGAAGGTGCAGGTTTAGGCCTTTGCCCGCTCAGGATGTAATCCAGTCGGCGATTTCTGAATTCGGTTCGTCGCTAGCCATCCTTACCAGTTTCCAACGCGAAGGCGTCGTTATTGTCGACCTCGTAATGAGGGAGCTGATGAACGGAAACTCGGCGCGAATCCCCATCCTTACAATTGATACCGGCAAGTTGCCTGCAGCCACACATCGGATGATCGATGCTGTTGAGCAGCGTTATGGCGTTGCGGTGGAACGGATTTGCCCCGATGAATCCGAAGTGGCGGCCATGGTGGGAGACCACGGCGAGAATCTTTTCTATGATTCCGTGCCACAGCGCATGTTGTGCTGCAATGTCCGCAAGGTACGGCCTTTGACCCGTCGCATGTCCAGCGTGGGTGCGTATTTTGCCGGCCTGCGCCGTGAGCAGGGCGGCGAACGGCTGGGCATTGAAGAAATCGACCGTTCCGGTACGCAAGTGAAGATCAGCCCCTTGGCCGACTGGTCCGCAGCCGACGTGGAACGTTACACACGCGATCAGAACCTGCCCGTCCACGACCTCTATTCCGCCGGTTATACAAGCATCGGCTGCGATCCGTGCACCCGCGCTACCGCGGTGGGAGAGGGTGAGCGGGCCGGTCGTTGGTGGTGGGAAAGCGACGCTGACAAGGAGTGCGGCATCCACTTCACGCCCGATGGCCGCGCGGAACGAACCGTCGATGTCTTACTCCGTGATCTTCTGACAAGGACTGCAACCGCTTGAGTACTTTGACACACCAGGGTTTTACGTTATGGCTGACCGGCATGTCCGGAGCAGGCAAGAGCACGATTTCCGATGCCCTGATGGAGCGCTTCCGAAGTGCCGGGGCAAAAGTGGAACTGCTGGATGGCGACATCGTCCGCACCAATCTCTCCCAAGGCTTGGGTTTCAGCCGCGAGGATCGCGACACCAATATCCGACGCATTGGTTTCGTCAGCGAGTTGTTGTCCCGCAACGGGATCATCGTGGTGGTGGCGGCGATTTCACCGTATCGTGCTGCGCGCGAAGAGGTAAGGGCCCGAGTGACCAACTTTGTCGAGGTCCACGTCGATTGCCCCATCGAGGTGCTCGCAAAACGTGACGTCAAGGGTCTCTACAAGAGGGCGCTCGCCGGGGAAGTGGCGAATTTTACCGGAATTTCCGACCCCTACGAAGCCCCGCTCAATCCAGAGGTCTTGGTTCGGACTGATCTGGAGACACTGGATGAAAGTGTTGGCAAGGTCTGGTCGGAGTTGACCCGGAAAGGTCTGATATCCCCCAATGATTGATCTGCACAGCCATACGGACCAGTCCGACGGAACGTTTACCCCTTCCGAATTGGTTACTGAAGCCTGCCGGATCGGTTTGCAGGCGTTGGCGATTACCGATCACGATAGTTTTCGGGGTTACGACAAAGCGGTACCGGTGGCGGCCGAGGCTGGTTTGGAATTGATCTGCGGCATCGAGCTTTCCACCAAATACGCGGGGTCGTCCGTGCACCTGTTGGCGTATTTTCCCGGTCCGGCACCCACGGCTGAGTTTCGTGATTGGCTGGAATTCGTGCTGGAGGGTCGGCGCGACCGCAACCGACGGCTGATCGCGAAGTTGCAGTCATTGGGCATCGATATCACCTTGGAAGAGGTGGAGGGGAAGGGTCGTACTTTGACGGCGCGACCCCATTTCGCCGGAGTCCTTGTTGAGAAGGGTTACGCTACCGATTTGCAGGATGCCTTCGACAAGTACTTGGATGAATCGGCCTTGGGGTATGTCCAGCGTCAGGAAGTGCCGATCGAAGAGGGTATCGGGCGCGTTCTGAGAGCTGGCGGCATTCCGTCACTGGCCCACCCGGTCCGAATCGCCAAGGGTGATCCCGAAAAGCTGAAGCCGTGCGTTGCGGATTTGGTGGAAATGGGGTTGAAGGCCATTGAGGTCCTGCACAGCGACCATTCCCCGGAGAACGTGGCTTTCTACACTGGGCTGGCCGAAAAGTATGGCTTGGCGAAGACGGGCGGGTCCGACTTCCACGGCCTCAACAAGCCGAAAATCTCACTGGGAACAGGATTTGCCAATAACCTGAGCGTCCCCTATTCCCTGCTTGAAGGGTTGAAGTCGCTCGTAGGTTAAGAAAGTTGTGGTGGGCACGGGCAGATTCGAACCGCCGACCTTCCGCTTAGGAGGCGAACGCTCTATCCAGCTGAGCTACGTGCCCAATCACCTCAAGTATACCTTTTCAAACCTTTTGCGCCAATGTCTTTCCGGTACTGCATGCCGTTGAAGGATATTTTCGAGACTGCGGCATAGGCGTTGTCAATGCTTTCCCGCAATGTGGGGCCGGTGGCGGTGACGCCGAGGACCCGTCCGCCCGCAGTGACGACATCATTCCCCTGCCCTTTCGTACCGGCGTGGAATACAACGGCGTTCCCGACATTTTCGAGACCACGGATGATTTGCCCGGATTCAGATGAAGCCGGATACCCCTTCGATGCCAAAACGACGCAAGTTGCCGGATCGGGAGACCATCGCAGATGGTTTTCAGAGAGAGTTCCAGTGGCGGCCGCGAGAAGCGCCTCTCCCCAGTCGCTTGTGAGCCGCATCATGAGCGGCTGGGTCTCGGGGTCGCCCATTCGGACGTTGAATTCCAAGGTGCTGGGCCCATCTGGAGTCATCATCAAACCCGCGTAGAGGAATCCGGTGTATTGGCACGCATGGACAACGGGGTTGATGATTGTTTCGAGGACTTGGGAGCGCTGGTCGGGAGTTAACAGCCGGGAATCGGAGTAGGCACCCATGCCGCCCGTGTTCGGCCCCTCATCGTTGTCGAAGATACGCTTGTGGTCTTGGGACGGCTCCAGTGGGACCGCAGTTTTGCCGTCGCAGAGGACGATGAAACTGACTTCCTCGCCTTCCAGAAATTCCTCAATCACAAGGGGGCATGGGAGGGTCGCAATCGCGCTCTCTGCTTCGAGCGGGTTTTGGGCGATCACGACACCTTTGCCAGCCGCGAGTCCGTCGGTCTTGAGGACAACCGGATAGCGGAAGTCTTTCAGGGCTTCGCGGGCCTCTACCGGAGTGGTTGCGGTGTGGAAACGGGCCGTCGGGACGCCCAACCGCTGCATGAACCGTTTCGAATGGACTTTGCTACCTTCGAGGGCCGCGCTTTCCGCCGTTGGGCCGACGATGGGAATGCCAATGGTTCGGAATCTATCGACGACGCCTTTCACCAAAGGAGCTTCCGGTCCCACAACCGCAAGATCGATTCCGAGGGACTGTGCCAATTGGACATAATCCTGGCTCTGATGTAGCTTCGCGATGCCGGACATGCCGACATTGCCGGGTGCAACGTGCAACTCCGTCACAGACCCCGATTTGCGTAGCCGCCACGCCAGCGCATGTTCGCGGCCGCCGCCGCCGATGAGAAGAACTTTCAATTTCCGCAACCCGGTTACAATGGTAACAATGGCTCTTTCCATCTCATACGATGCCATCGTCGTGGGCGGCGGTCACGCTGGCTGCGAGGCGGCGCGTGCGTGCGCCCGCATGGGCCTCAAAGTCGGTCTGGTTACCATGAATGCGGACCTGATTGCGCAGATGTCCTGCAACCCGGCCATCGGCGGCATTGCCAAGGGCCATTTGGTCCGGGAGATCGATGCTTTGGGCGGCGTGATGGGGGAAGTAGCCGACGCCGTGGGCATCCAGTTCCGGCTATTGAACACCAGCCGGGGCCCGGCCGTTTGGTCTCCCCGCGCCCAGTGCGACAAGAAGCAATACCGCGTCCACATGAAGACGGTGCTGGAGCGCGAGGTTAATATCCGGATCGTTCAAGCCGAAGTAGCGGCCCTCAAAATTGAGGATGGACGTGTCCGCGGCGTCCGCCTCGTGGATGGCCGCACATTGACCTGTGGGGCCGTCATTATCACGACCGGTACTTTCCTGAAGGGTTTGGCGCACATCGGGGAGCAGCGTTTTGCCTGTGGACGCAACGGCGAACCGGGCTCAGAGGTGCTTGCTGAACAGATTCGGGCGTTGGGTTTGCGGTGGAAGCGTCTGAAGACCGGTACGCCGCCCCGATTGGATGCGCGTAGCATCGATTTTTCGAAGTTTGAGCGGCAACCAGGTGATCCTGTGCCTGTTCCCTTCTCCTTCATGACTGACGGTATTGACCGTCCGCAGATTGATTGCTTCATGGGCCGGACTACCGCCGAGACTCGCCGCGTTTTTCAGGAGAGCGTCGCGCGGTCTCCCTTGTACAGCGGTCAGATTGAAGGTATCGGACCGCGCTACTGTCCGTCCATTGAGGACAAGTTCGTCAAGTTCCCGGACCGTGAGGCTCACCAGATCTTTCTGGAGCCAGAGGGGTTGGATACCAACGAGATCTACGTCAACGGGATGTCCACCAGCATGCCGATTGATGTTCAAGCAGCGGCGATTGCTTCGATCCCGGGTTTGGAAGATGCGGAGATGATTCGGCCGGGCTATGCCATCGAATACGATGCCATTGATGCTCGGGAATTGGACCACCGGTTGGAAGTGAAGAAGTTGCCCGGGCTCTTCTTGGCGGGTCAGATCAACGGCACGTCTGGGTACGAAGAGGCGGCCGCGCAGGGCTTGATGGCTGGCATCAACGCAGCATTGGCAGTTCAGGGTCGGGAGCCTGTGATATTGCCCCGGAGTTCCAGTTACATCGGGATTATGATCGATGATCTGATCACCAAGGGTGCCGACGAGCCCTATCGGATGTTCACGTCACGCGCAGAGTATCGGTTGCAGCTCCGGATCGACAATGCGGATGCCCGGCTGACGCCAATTGGCGAATCTGTCGGATTGGCGATGGCGGATCGGGTTGCGGCGTTCGGTCGTAAGCAGGAGCAGGTCGTGAAGCTTACTGCTGCATTGTTGGCTGGCCCGAAGGCGGCATGGGTTCGTCGTCCCGAGTCCCGGTTGGAGGAATTGAACCCTTGGATTGAAGGTATTCTTGGCGCTGTTCCCGAACGTGGGGTGTTGATGACTGTCGAGACCGAAGTGAAGTATGCGGGATACATCGACCAGCAACGGCGCCAAGCGGATCGACTTCTAGGTTCCGATTCTCGCGGAATCCCTGCCGGGATGAGTTTTGAAGGTATTCCTGGTATGTCGCGCGAGGTGTCGGAGAAGTTGGCTGTTGTCCGGCCAGCGACCCTGGGGCAGGCGGCCCGGATTCCAGGGGTGACTCCGGCGGCTATTGCCGTGTTGGACCTCCATTTGACGTTGAATGTTTCACGTGAAACATTGGTAGTAGGATAGGCACCCGGTCCGATGTTTCACGTGAAACATCGCCACCGAGACACCCCCTGTTCTTCGTGTTAGAGTGATCCTGTCGGCAGGAAGCGGTTCCAATTCAAAATGATTAAAGCTCCAACCAAAACCATCGCCATCACGAACCAAAAAGGCGGCGTCGGCAAAACCACTACCGCGATCAACCTCGGTGCTGCCCTCGCTGCAAACGACGTGCGGGTGCTCCTAATCGACTCCGACCCCCAAGGCAATTCGACCACGGGTCTTGGAATCCAAAAGACGGAAGGACTCGCCACAACGTGGGATGTCCTTGTGGATGGCAAAGAACTACGCGACGCCATTCAGCATACCGAAATGGAGGGACTCGATATTATTCCGGCGGACAAGAACCTGATCGGGGCGAACTTCGAGCTAGCAGCGCTGGACAACCGGGAAACCATCCTACGGACCAGAATCGCCGCACTGGGCAACGAATACCACTACATCCTGATCGACTGCCCCCCTGCCCTCGATCTCTTGACGCTGAATGCGTTGATGGCGGCCAATTCGGCTCTCGTGCCCATCCAGTGCGAGTTTTTTGCCCTCGAAGGTGTTTCGGAACTCATGGACACCATCGAGCGTGTCCGGGAGTCGTTCGACCACCCCGTGGAAATCGAGGGGATTCTCCTGACCATGTTCGACGAGCGCACCAATCTTGCCAAGCAGGTGGCGGCCGATCTCCGCGAATTCTTTGGCGACAAAGTGCTTCAGGCCGTCATCCCGCGCAATATCCGCCTCGCGGAAGCTCCCAGCCACGGAAAACCGATCCTCCTGTATGACCCGGGCTCCCGTGGTTCGGAAGCATACATCCAACTGGCAAAGGAGGTGCTCGCCAATGAGCAAAAACGATCCGCGCAAAGCGCTCGGTAAGGGTCTCCATTCCCTGCTACCGCAGCGGCCCGCGCCGGTTGCGGAGGCCGCTCCAGCACCCGCCCCTGAACCTCCACCCGAGGGTTCCGTGTTCATTGTGCCGATAGGACAGGTGGCCCCGAATCCAAACCAGCCACGCAGGGAGTTTGACCAGGCGGCACTGTTGGAATTGGCCCAATCCATTGAACGCGAAGGGGTTATCCAGCCAATTCTGGTCCGCCGCGACGGCTCGGACCGCTACATGATCATCGCTGGCGAGCGCCGGTGGCGTGCCGCCGGTGTTGCCGGACTCAAGGAAGTACCGGTGATCCCACGGGAGGCCACGGACGAACAGGTCCTGGAGTTGGCCATCGTTGAAAACATCCAGCGTGAGGACCTCAACCCTATCGAACTGGCGCAGGCCTTTCAACGCATGGCTTCCGAGTTGTCCTTGAGCCACGAGCAGATCGGCGAGCGAACCGGTAAGGACAGGGCCACCGTAACCAACACGCTGCGGCTTCTCCAACTACCGGACAAGGTCCGCGACATGGTTGTGGCAAAAAAACTGACTCAAGGCCACGCCCGGGCGCTTCTGAAACTACCCACGCCGGAAATTCAGGGTCTCCTGGCAGATCAAATCGTGCGTCAGGGGTGGTCGGTCCGCCAAATCGAAAACTACACCAAGTTTGCCGATGACAAACCAGCGGGTCCGGTGAAAACCCCCGCTCCTCCCACTCCGGTCGACCCGAATGTGAAGGCCGCGGTTGTTCAGATGGAACAGGCTCTGGGAACCCGGGTACGGATTGTGGAGAAAGCTCGCGGCACACCCGGAAAAGGGGGGGGCCTAATCGAGATCGAATACTACACAGAGGATGACTTGGAACGCATCTACGACATCATCGTCGGCGAGCAATCCGAGTAGAATACACAACCATGTCGTTGAAAACAAAACAGGAAGAACTTATCTTCCGAGCACTCGACTCCTTCGCAGTCGAGCTCCCCTCATGGGCGTTTGCGAATACCGGAACCCGCTTCGGTAAGTTTCTGGATCCGTCGGCCGCCTCCAATATTGGGGAGAAACTGGCCGACGCCGCCGAGGTCAACAAATTCACCGGATGTTGCCCGTCCGTGGCTGTACACGTCCTGTGGGACTTTCCCGAGGGTGTGGCTAGTGCGGCACCAGCGGCCCAGTTAGCCGGAAACCACGGCGTCAAGATCGGATCGGTCAGCCCAAACGTCTTCCAGGACCAGCAATACAAGCACGGATCGCTTGCCAATCCGGATATTGCGGTCCGCACCAAGGCGTTGGACCACATTCTGGATTCCATAGAAATGGCCAAGGCGGCTGGAAGCCGAGATATCACTCCTTGGTTCACGGATGGCTCGAACTACCCGGGTACTGCCAACATGCGGCAGCACAAACGTTGGTTCGAGGAGGGCTTGTCAGCTGCGCACAACGCCTTGGCCACCGACCAACGTTTGCTGATTGAATACAAGCCCTTCGAACCGGCTTTTTATCACACGGACATCGCCGATTGGGGAATGGCCCTGCGCTTGGCGAAGGCAGCGGGACCGCAGGCGAGGGTTCTGGTTGACACCGGTCATCACTACCAAACCCAGAACATCGAACAGATTGTGGCATGGCTGTTGGACGACGGCATGTTGGGCGGATTCCATCTCAACGACCGCAGATATGCCGACGACGACCTCACGCTGGGCTCCATAGATCCCTATCAAGTCTTCCGTATCTTCAATGAAATCAATCACTTCGAGTGGGAGACAGGGGCTCCTGCCGACATCGCCTACATGGTGGACCAGAGCCACAACCTGAAACCCAAGGCGGAGGAAATGATCCAGACCGTGATGATGGCGCAGGAGATCCAAGCCAAAGCGGCGATTGTGGACCGCGAAGCGTTAGCCATCCACCAAGCCTCGTGCAGCTTGATTGACGCAGAGGAGTGTCTAAAATCAGCGTTTTACACCGATGTCCGCGCCACAATTGTAGAGTGGAGACGGTGGAAAGGGTTGGCCCCGCATCCTCTCAAGGCATTCCGCGAGAGCGGCTACCTGGAGCGCATCTCGCGTGAGCGATCGGGCCGGGCTCAATCGGTAAGCTCCTATGCCTAACCAAAGAGTCTGTTTCCTGCTCAAGGTCAAGAAGAATCGGCTGGACGAATACAAACAAAGGCACGAATCCGTCTGGGTGGACATGCAAGCCGCCCTGACGGAGACCGGGTGGCACAACTATACCCTGTTCCTGCGGGAGGACGGCCTGCTGGTTGGCTACTTGGAAACTCCGGACTTCGCTCAAGCCCTCGCCGGAATGGCTGCCAAGGAAGTAAATTCCCGTTGGCAGGCCAGTATGGGCGAGTTTTTCGAAGACTTGGACGGAAGAAGACCGGACGAGGGCATGTTCCAGTTGGAAGAGATCTTCCACTTGGAGTAATCCGCCGAGCAACTAGAACGGGATGTCGTCCTCGGTGATGCCTTGGCCGTAGTCGTCATGTTGGGCTGCGGGGGCTGGTTGCTGGCGCTGTGCTGAACGAGGCATGGAGACTGGCTGCTGCGAATATTCGTCGCCACCACGTCCGCCACCACCACCTTGGCCACTCAACAGGATGACTTCGTCTGCGACAACCTCGGTTGCGTAGACCTTCTTGCCGTCCTTGTCCTCGTAGCTGCGGGTCTGGAGGCGTCCTTCGACGTACACCTGCTTGCCTTTGGTGAGGTATTGCCCAACGGTCTCCTGGCGCCACAGGGTAACATTCGACCAGTCGGTCTCTTCCTTCCATTCGCCGGACTGTTGGTCCTTCCAACGACGGCTGGTGGCCACGGAGAAACGGGTGACAGCCGCTCCACCGGGAGTGAATTTGGTTTCCGCGTCCCTGCCGAGATGTCCGATCAGGATTACCTTGTTGACGCTGCGAGATGCCATAAATCGAACTGTATCACGAGCGGACCCTACTCCGGCGGAGGGCCTTCCCCGAAGCGGTCGAAATATTTCACGCCGTCCTTGGGCACGAAGAAGGTCCGAATGGTCCCATCGGCATCGAATGCGACAAACCACTTCACCCGGACGTCGAATTTGGCGCCACCACCGTCGTGCCTCCTCTTCAAGAGCACGTCCTTGCCGGGACGGGCGTCACGGAGTTGCTGGGCCATTTTCAAATACTGGGCTTTGGTGGGGTGCCCGAAGTCCCGCCCGTACTTCGCAAAGTGGTCGTCCAGTTGGTGTTCGTTGCGGAATCCCTTGCTGGCGGCGCACAGTAGCAACGGCATCGCGGCCATGATTCCGGCCAGCGCAACCCAGCGAACGATCCTTGGCACCACAATTGCAATGAGCACGGTCTTTGGCCTATGATTCTCCCACATTTTCAAACCCAGCGCACGCGGTCATGTTTTCTGAGACAATGGAAAGTTATGAGTAGCACCACGTTCTCCGCGACCCTGCGCCTGATGGTGGCCCTGGCCGTCGCTCTAGCCGTGACCAATCACGGCTCCTCCCTGTTTGCCGCAGCGGCTGACCGCCCTGTGACACCGGTCAAAGTGGTGGAGGAAATCGCTGCCAAAGTCAACGGTGAGATTATCACCCGTGGCGAACTGGACCGCCAGAGGGCTGGCATCCGAGCCGCTGCCGAAAAGCAGGGGATCAAGGGTCAGGCGCTTGAAGACGCTGTGGCCAAGGCTGCGGCCGACGCCTTGCGGGACCAGATCGACCAGTTGCTTCTTGTCCAAAAGGGCAAGGAGATGAACATCAACGTGGATGCGGAAGTGAACCGCCGTGTGGCCGACATCCAACGCCAAAGCGGCATCGCCGATCCCGACAAGTTCCACGACTGGGTCCGAGAACAGACCGGCGAAAGCTACGAGGACCTCCGTCTCGCATTTAAGAACCAGCTGTTGACCCAGCGCGTTATCGGGGACTTGGTCTATCGGAATGTCACCATCCCCAAGGCGGACATGGAGAAGTACTACGAGGAGCACAAGAAGGAGTTCGTCCGCCAGGAGACCGTTACCTTGCGCGAAATTCTTGTTGCCACTCCGGACGCCAATCCCGCCAAGGTGGCCGCCGCCGAAAAGAAAGCAAAGGACTTGGTCGACCGCGCACGCAAGAACGAGAAGTTCAGCGACCTTGCCCGCCAATCCTCGGACGCCGAAACCGCCAAGGAAGAGGGCATGCTCGGAACCTTCACCAAGGGCCAACTGAACAAGCTCATCGAGGACGCGGTTTTCACCCAGAAGAAGGGTTATGTCACGGATCCGATCCGCATTGCAGCTGGATTCGAAATCCTGCGAGTGGAAGAACGCACCGCCGAGGGCCAGGCGACGTTCGACGAAGTCTCCAACGAAATCAACAACCGCCTTTCCGAGCCGAAGGTTCAGCCCAAACTGCGTGAAACGTTGACCAATCTCCGGGCCAACGCATTCCTCCAGATCAAGCCGGGATACTTGGATAGCGGTGCCGCTCCGAACAAGGACACAGCTTGGAAGGATCCGGCACAGCTGAAGCCGCAAACGACCACCAAGGAAGCCGTCGCCAATGCGCGCCGCTGGAAGAAATTCATGAAGGTGGTTCCGTACGGCAGAACCGGCGTCAAGGACCGAGATGCTGCTGCACCTCCGGAAGTGACCCCGGTGTCGAATACACCCGTCAAGAACGCCGACGGATCGCCCAGCAAATGAAGACCCCCTTCGTCCGGGACCTAAAACCGAACGAAACGGTCACGGCCGTGTTTTTGGTCCAGTCGAAAGAAGTCCGCCAAAAACGGACCGGTGAGCCCTATTTGTCGCTGCAACTGGGTGACAAGACCGGCGACCTCGACGCCAAAATGTGGGACAACGTGGCCGAGGCGATGGATACGTTCGAAAAGGACGATTTCGTCAAGGTCCGCGGCCTCTTCCAGCTCTACAACGGTCGACCGCAGTTCACCATCCACAAGATTCGTCCGGTTCCAGATGCGGAGGTCGAGTTTGCAGACTTCTTCCCCGCATCCGAGCGCGACCCGGAGGAGATGTGGGCCGAACTTCGGGGCATCGTAGCAGCAATCTCCAATATCCATCTGCGGAAGCTGATGGAGGCATTTCTGGACGATCCGGAAATTTCAACCTCCTATAAAGTTGCGCCAGCGGCAAAGTCCATCCACCATGCTTTTCGTGGCGGACTACTGGAGCACGTTTTATCGGTCTGCAGCCTCGCCCGAATGGTCGCCAGCCACTACAAGACGCTGGATTTGGACCTGTTGATGGTAGGAGTCATCCTACATGACATAGGAAAAATACGGGAGTTGAGCTATGGGCGCGGGACATCCTATACAGCGGAAGGCCAGCTTATCGGGCACATCGTGATTGCAGTCAAGATGCTCTCGGACAAGCTCCGCGCATTCCCTGAATTCCCCGATGAACTTCGCAACTTGGTGGAACACTTAGTCCTGAGCCATCATGGTAGACTCGAATTCGGGTCGCCTAAAACTCCGATATTTCCCGAAGCTCTGGTGCTACATTATCTGGACGACATGGACTCCAAAATGGAGGGGATGCGGGCCTTGATGGAAAAGGACGCCCAGACTGGAGGACTGTTTACCCCATACAGTCCGACTCTGGAGCGCGTTGTACTTCGCAAGCAACGTTACTTGGATCCAAAGCCCGCCAACCCAGCTGGACAGGATGCAAAACCGGAACCTCCGCTGACCCCAAAGCAGTCGACTGCCAGCAACTCCATCTTCGGAGACAGGTTGCGGGCCGCCATCCAGCACGAGGACAGGAAACCGGAATGAACGCGTCGAACTTGTCGGCAGATACCAAGATGCCGCCGCCGCTTGAAATGCAGTGCCTCAACATACTTTGGCAACTTGGCTCGGCAAGTGTCCCGGAAGTACGTGGCTTGATTCCCAGGGATCCGCCGCTCGCATACACCACGGTTCTGACCTTGTTGGACCGATTGGTGCGTAGAGGTGCCGTTACGCGCGAAAAATCTGGCCGGGGATACCGGTATACGCCTACCGCGGACCGTGCAAAAGTACGGATGGCCGCTGTGCAGATGTTGGCGGACCAGCACTTCGACAGCTCACTCCACGAATTGCGCAACTACTTGGACCAAATTACCCCAGCTCAGCCCCCCAAGGCTTTCGCCGCTGCCGCCGGGCACACTGCGTGAAGATTCTTGTCCGCGCGACCAATTGGATCGGCGATGCAGTTTTATCCCTGCCAGCGATCCGGTTACTTCGCGGGCGTTATCCAGATGCCGAAATTGTCGTCCAAGCCAAGCCTTGGGTGGCGGCGCTATACGAAGGCGAAAGCAGTATCAACCGCGTGATTCCCCTGCTCGGCACGCCGGGACTCAAAGCATGGTCTGAAAAGCGGCGTGTGGTTTCAGATCTGCGCCGTGAGCACTTCGATCTAGCGATCTTGTTACCAAATTCCTTCGAGAGCGCCCTGCTCGTGTATTTGGCAGGGATTCCGCGTCGGATCGGCTACGTGCGCGACGGTCGATCGGCACTCCTGACCGATCCAATTACATTGCCGAAGCGGGGCGAAATCCCCAGGCACGAGCGCTACTACTACCCGGAAATGCTCCGGCGGGCGGGAATCGTGGCGGAGTTGCCCCTTTTTGATGAAATCCGGTTTGACGGGATACCGTCATCGCAGGCCCGTGGTTCTGCTCTGCTCCAAGCGAGGGGATTTGCCGGACCCGTGGTCGGAGTCAGTCCGGGTGCTGCATTCGGTAGTGCCAAGCGCTGGTCCAGCGATTCGTTCTCTGAAGCTGCCCGAAGCCTTGCGGCAAAAACGGGTGCCTCGGTCGCGGTATACGGTTCCGCCTCGGAACGTGCCCTGTGCGAGGACGTTGCCTTTGCGACAGGCGGCATCAACCTTGCGGGCCTGACAACGCTCCGCGAATTCATCGACATGGTTGCTGCCTGCAAAGTCTTCCTTGCGAACGATTCCGGGGCAATGCACATCGCTGCAGCTCTCGGAACTCCCTGCGTTACCGTGTTCGGTCCCACAGATGAGACAGGCACCGGCCCCGTCGGAAATACCGCTCGGATCGTTCGCGAACCGGTCGGCTGTGCACCCTGCAAGCTGAGGGAGTGCCCGTTGGAACACCAATGTATGGCGGGCGTTCCAGCCACACGTGTGGTCGCCGTGGCTCTGTCACTTCTCAACCCTGCCTCCCGGTGGTAGACTACGGGGTTGAAAAGTATTCTGATTGTGCGGCTCGGCGCGATGGGTGACATTATCCATTGCCTGCCGGGAGCCACGTCTTTGAAGCACAGCTTTCCGAAGGCCAAAATCACGTGGGTCGTGGAACCCCATTGGGAACCGCTGCTCAAGGGGAATCCGTTTGTGGACCAATTGGTCTTCCTGAGACGGAACCAGCCCCGCACTTGGGCGGATACGCGGCGCGAGCTTCTCACCCAACACTACGATTTGGCGGTGGATTTTCAAGGCCTGGTGAAATCGGCCCTTGTAGCGACCTTGGCGCGCCCTGAGCGCATTGCTGGATTCGCAACCGGCGTGGTCCGGGAACGTGCAGCGGGATTCTTCTATTCCACACGCGTTCCAAGTTCCGCAATCCATGTTGTTGACCAAGCCTTGGATTTGGCTGCTGGAGCAGGCGCGGCGAATTTGGTGCGAACGTTCCCAATACCATTGGGGAAACCCGAGGGGCGTTTGCCGGACGGTCCATTCGTCCTCGCGAGTCCGATGGCGGGTTGGACCTCTAAGCAGTGGCCGATCGAATACTACGCCCAATTGGCCCGGATGACTGCGGAGCGACTCGGAATGCCCTTGGTCTTGAATGGCGCACCGGGCACCATACCCGACATTCCGGGCACTCACGCACACGAAAGCGGAATAGCGGGCTTGATTGACGCCACCAGAAGGGCCACATTGGTCGTTGGAGTGGATAGTGGTCCGTTGCACATGGCTGCGGCATTGAATAAATCGGGTGTGGCCATTTTTGGACCCACCGACCCAATCCGCAATGGTCCCTACGGCGGCGATTTCCAAGTTTTCCGTGCTCCCGGCGCGCCGACAACCCATCGACGGGGTACCACGATCGATCCCTCCATGCTTTCGATCACTCCGGAACAGGTCCTGGCTGCCTTGGAAGCCCGTGTTCCCTGCCAAGTCTAACGCCAACCGATAAATAATGAGACGCCACCGGTTTCCAAAATCCTACGCCGACCGAGTCGCGCGCCTGCGGGTGCCTGCGGGATTCGTCATGCTTGCGGCATTCGCAGCTTTTTCGCACCCATCCCCAGGGTCTTTGATTTTGGGGCTGGGTACGTCGTTGCTGGGGCTTGCCATCCGCGCTTGGGCTGCGGGGCACTTGGCCAAGAACCAGCGCTTGGCCGTATCGGGGCCCTACGCCTTCACCCGCAACCCTTTGTATTTGGGAACTTTACTTACAGCGATGGGATTTGCGGCGGCTGGTCGGTCCGTCGGTCTGGCTGTATTGTTTGCGACCCTTTTTGCATTGGTGTACCTGCCCGCCATCGAACTGGAGGAACAGCATCTCACGAAGATTTTACCGGGATACCAGGAATTTGCGGCGCGGGTACCGCTCCTGGTGCCGAGTTGGCCGAAGTCGGGACTTGGCCCGGATGACTTCTCGTTCGCGCTGTATGTGAAAAACCGGGAATACCAGGCGGGTTTGGGTTGGGTGATTGGGGCGGCTTGGCTGGCCGTCCGGACGTATTGGTTGCAGTAGAAGAATCTAAGTCCGGACCACGCGCATCACTGGTAGAAGAATGCCTTATCCTGAAATGCTTTTGATCCCCATGCGCGAAGACCTGACGCGCCACGGTGTGGAGGAAGCCCGTACGCCTGCGGATGTCGACCGTCTGGTGGCGGAATCCGGCACTGTTTTGATGGTCACGAATTCGGTTTGTGGCTGCGCGGCCGGAAAGGCGCGCCCGGCCATCGGGATGGCGCTGCAACACGCGAACCGGCCCGACAAGGCCGCGACGGTCTTCGCTGGTGGCGATGTGGCAGCAGTCGCCCGTTTGCGCGAAATTTTGTCCGATGTTCCACCGTCATCGCCGTCCCTAGCCTTGTTCCAGAATGGCAAGCCGGTCTACATCATGCACCGCCGGGACATTGAACAGCGCGATGCGTTCCAAATCGCAACCATGTTGACGGCAGCGTTCGACCAATACTGCGCGAAGTAGATGCCGGGCCAATCCACACCTCCAGCCGAGTGCGCGAACTTGGACGAAATCCGGTCCGGGATGGACGCGATTGACCGTGAGATCGTCGCGCTCATCGCGGAACGGGTTGCCTATGTCCGGGCAGCCGCAAAGTTCAAAACGAGTTCCGCGAATGTGGCGGCTCCGGAACGGGTTGCCGCCGTTTTGAAGACTCGGCGCGACTGGGCCGAGGCTGCGGGCTTGGACGGTGCCGTTGTGGAGGGGTTGTACCGGGATCTGGTGGCGTATTGCGTTGGGCAGGAGCATCTGCAATGGTTGGCGGACAATAAGTAGGATATATTGGCTTGGAGGAGGCGTCTTTGTACACGCCCAAATTCAAGCGAATCTCCCGTAGGACCCTGTTGCGCGGTACCGGTGCGGCCCTGGCATTGCCATGGCTGGAAACCATGGGTGCCGCCGCTCCGGCCAAGGCCACGGGCGGACTTTCCGAGCCGCCCCTGCGCATGGCGTTCATGTTCCTCCCCAACGGGGTGCGTCCAGACCACTGGACGCCCGCTGGTGACGCTGAAAGCTACGAGATCACCCCGCACCTCAAGCCGCTCGAAGGCCTGAAGAACGATTTCATCCTTCTCGAAAACCTCTGGAACAAAAATACGGTCGGTCGCAACGGCCACTGGCCAAAGGTACCGGCTTGGCTCTCGGGCGGCTATGTCGAGCGCACGAGCGGCGACGATCTGGATACCGGTGGCACCACCGTAGACCAGTTCGCGGCCCAGCAAATCGGAGACCGCACTCCCCTCCCCACATTTGAACTCGGCTTGGAACCCCTGCGAACCGGCATCGATACGGCTGGGGGTGGTTTTGCGCGCATGTACGGGTCGTTTCTTTCATGGCGTGATCCCCATACGCCGGTTCCGAAGGAGATCATCCCCCAGCTGGCCTTCGACCGTCTGTTCCGCAACAACCGCGGGCCGGTGGTTTCGAGCTTGGATGAAGCGCATCCGGTTGTCCTGAGTTCCCTGCAGCGCGATGACACCAGCATTCTGGACGTCGTGATGGAGGACGCGAAGAAGGTCAAGCGCATCGGCAGCATTTCCGACCGGCTGCGGCTGGATGAGTACTTCGAATCCGTCCGCAATGTGGAGCAGCGGATGGAGGCGGCGATGAAGCCGCAGAAGCGCTGGATCAACCAAGGCTGGCTTGACAAGGGAAAGCTGCCCATGGACCGGCCAGTTCCAGGCACGCCCGAGACCCACGCCGAGCATTTGAAGCTCATGCTAGACATTTTCGTGCTCGCGTTCTGGACCGACACCACCCGGATCGGCACGTTCATGCTGGGTGATGCCCAAAGCCCGGTCGATTACTCGTTCCTACCGGGAGTCAAGGGCAGTTTCCATACGCTGTCGCACCATGCGGACATGCCTGCGACCCGGGACCAGTACGAGAAGATCATCGACTGGAATGTGGCGCAGGAGGCGTACTTCCTAAATCGGCTCAAGAGTTTGGACGAAGGCGGGACTTCGCTACTGGACAACTCCATGATCATGTTCGGGGGCACTCTGAAGGACGGCAACCGACATACCGAGGAGAATCTACCGCTGATTCTGGCTGGTCGGGGCAAGGGAACGCTGCGGCCCGGTCGTCGCCTGCGGGCACCGGTGAAGACTCCTTTGTGCAATCTGTATCTCTCGTTGCTGGATCGGATGGGCGTGAAGGCGGAATCGTTCGGGGACAGCACGGGTCGGTTGGAAGGCCTGTCTTGATCTGGAGGTTTGCTGCCGTTGTCATCGTGGCGTTGCCGATGATGGGGGCGGGGCAGGATGAATTTGTCCAGTCGATTCGACCCGTTCTGGCTGCGAACTGTTCCCCGTGCCACCAGAAGAATTTTCTGAAGGCGCAGACTGCCAAGGATATGGAGTCGGCACGTGGCATGTGGCGGAACGTGGCTGCGCAATTGCGAAACCGGACGATGCCTCCGGTCGCCAACAAGCTGTCGGAAGAGGACAGGCTGCGGGTAGCAACGTGGGTCGATAACGAACTGCGCCGGACGGCCTGTCAGATTGGCGAATACGCCGGCTCCACGGGGATTCGGCGGCTGAACAGGCGTGAGTACCACAATACGGTCCGGGACATTCTTGGGATCGATTTCGACGTGGCTTTGATTTTTCCCGCCGATGGCTCGGGTGGCGCTGGATTCGACACCAATGGCGAGACCCTGTATACGCCTCCGGTTCTGATGGAGCGGTACATGGAGGCCGCACAGCAAATTTTGGACCGGGTGATCGTTTCGACGCCGCTCTCGCGCACGTTTTCCGAAAAGCATGCGTTGGATAAAGGCGGGGAGTTCACGGTGAACTTCGCGGTCTACCAGAACGGCGATTACGACGTCCGCGCGCTAATGGAAAAGAATGACACTGCGGCCCGGCCTTCGGTGAAAGTCGACGGGGTGGCGGCGGGGAAGCTGAATGGTCGGCCCGCTGCTGCGGGAAGGCCGCTGATTCTGCGGCAGACTGTGCGCCTGACTCGAGGGGAGCACACACTCACGGTGAATGCCGCGGACATGGCGGTCGAGGTCGCGAATCTGACCGTGGACCAACGTGTGGAGGCGGCATCGCCCGAAAAGCGGGCGCTCCACTACCGGTTGCTGGGGATCGAGCCCGGCGAGGAACCGGTTCGTCCGCGGGAGGCCGCACTGCGCACATTTGCCGGGTTCCTGCCCAAGGCGTTTCGGCGTCCGGTAGAGGCGTCGGATTTGGAGCCGTTCATGAAGTTGTACGACCGGGCTGCAGAACGTGGCGATCCCTACACCGAAAGGATGAAGCTGGCATTGCGCGGAGTTTTGGTGCATCCGAGCTTCCTATTCCGAATTGAAAAGCGGGATACCACTCCGGGGATTCATCCTGTTACGCAGTACGAACTGGCCGCGCGGTTGTCGTATTTCCTTTGGTCGACGGTGCCGGACGAGGAATTGAGTCGGCTGGCGGCGGCCGGGCGGTTGACGGACCGAGCAGTTTTGGCAGCCCAGGTGGACCGGATGCTGGATGATCCCCGGTCGAGGGCCTTTGCCGATACTTTCGTCGGGCAGTGGCTGGGCACGCAGGATTTGGGTGGTCGGGCTGCTCCACTGCTGACGGAGTTGCAGGGGTATTACACGCCGGAAGTGGCGGCGGACCTTCGGACCGAGCCTATTTTGCTGTTCCACCACATTGTGTCCGAGAACAAGAGCCTGTTGGACTTGCTCAACGCCGACTACAGCTTCCTGAATGAACGGCTGGTCCGGTTTTACCAGCTTGAGGACAAGCTGGCGGACGTGCAGGGTCCGGCGTTCCGGTTGGTGAAGTGGCCGGATACGCGACGGGCGGGCGTAGTCGGAATGGGGTCGGTGTTGGCGTTGACGTCGCATTATTCGCAGACTAGTCCGGTGTTGAGGGGTGCTTGGGCGCTGGAGAC
>CAITMP010000423.1 GCA_903893525.1 uncultured Acidobacteriia bacterium
CGCGCGGACGCAACAAGAAAAGGGCCGGTCCCGGGTAACCCCGGAACCGGCCCTTTTAATCGACCCAGACTTACTTTACTCTTTAGGCTGTACGACCGATAAACTGCCTTACATAGTCGTGGCTCTGGACCAGCGAACGTCGGCGCATCTCCAAACTTCCCTCATACGCGCGGTCCTCCACCTCCACGCAAACCGGGCCCGTATAACCCGTATCCCCCAGCACGGAGAAGAAGCGGCCCCAATCCACGTCACCCAGCCCCGGCAATTTCGGGGTGTGGTACTCCAGCGGATGGCCCATGATCCCCACCTGGTCCAACTTGTGCCGGTCCACCCGCGCGTCCTTCAAATGCACGCGGAACAGGCGCGATGCGAACTCGCGCATCGGTGCCAGATAATCCATCTGCTGCCAGACCATGTGCGACGGGTCGTAGTTCAGCCCGAAGTTCGCACTCGGAATCGCCTCGAACATCCGCCGCCAAATCGCCGGGCTCGTGGCGAGGTTCTTTCCACCCGGCCATTCATCGCGCGTGAACGACATCGGGCAATTCTCGATGCCGATTTTGACCCCGTGGTCCTCCGCAAACGCGATCAGCGGACGCCATACCTCCAGGAACCGCGGCCAGTTCGCATCCACGGACTTTGTCCAGTCCCGCCCCACAAACGTGGTCACGCAATCCAAGTTCAGAGCCCGTGCAGCCGTAATCACCTGCCGGATATGGCCAATCGCCACCGCGGACTCGGCCGCGTCCGGTGCCAACGGGTTCGGGTAGTACCCCAGACTGCTCAGCGAAACGCCGCTCGCCGCCACCAAGTCCAGCACCGCCGCCGCGTCGAAGGACGTGGCGTCCAGATGGGTGACCCCGGCATAGCGCCGCTCCGCCTTGCCCGGAGGCCAGCACATTACCTCCACGCAGTCGTAGCCCACCGTGCGGGCCAGGGAGAGGACCTCCGCGAGCGGGAGCTCCGGGACAATCGCCGTGACAAAACCCAGTTCCATGATTTCCAGCCTATCTCGCTGCCGCCTGCTGCCGCAGCCATTCCGCCCGCGTCGCCAGACTGTTCCCCGGAAGCGCCCGGTCCACCGCCAGAATGCCGTCCAAATGGTCCATTTCATGCTGCAGAAGCTCCGCGAACGCCCCTTTGGCCTCCAGCACCCCCCCCGCGTGGTGCAGTTTCACATGCTCGGACCGTTCGAGGAGCACCAATAACTCCGGGAAAGAGAAGCAATCATCCCAAAGCACGAATTTCTCCGGACTGAGGAACTGCCACTGCGGATTCACCAGTTCGTAGGCCACACCCTCGAATTCGATGTAAATGACGCGCTCCGGCCGCCCAATTTGGATCGCGCTGATGCCGCGCCCGAAGCCATGCCGGGCCTGGAAGTCGTGCAGCGTGTCCCGTAGGTCCGCCAACGTCCTCCGAGCCGTTTCACCATCCAAAACCGCCGTCGATATGAGCCGGAGCACCGGATCGCCCAGCTGAAGTATGCGTTGCACTGCCATGTTCAAGCCTCCTGTCGTTTCGCAAGCCGCCTATCTATATGCTATGTTCGTGTATTCCCCGCTCCAAAAATGCGTATTACCACCAAAGCGCCCTGCCGTGTAGACCTCGCAGGCGCCACACTCGACATCTGGCCGCTATATCTCTTCCATGACAACGCCGTCACGGTGAACTTCGCGGTCAACCGTTACACCTATTGCGATATCACGACCCGCCCCGACAGCCGGATCGTCCTCCGCTCCCGTGACTTGGGGGTGAGCGAGACCTTCGAATCCCTCGACGAACTCCGGGCCGCCCCGCGCTACGAGTTGACGCTGCTAGCCCTGCTCGTGAAGTTCTTCGCACCAGTGGGTGGCTTCGAGATGGAATCGCATTCCGAAGCTCCCGCCGGTGCCGGCATCTCGGGCTCTTCGGCCCTGATGATCTCGGTGGCCTCGGCGCTGAACAAACTCACGGGAAGCGGTTACAAGATCGAAAAGCTCCGTGAAATCGTGCAGAACGTGGAAGCCCAGGTGATCCGCGTCCCCACCGGCGCGCAGGATTACTACCCGGCCATGTACGGCGGCGTTTCGGCCATTGAACTGAGCCCTGCAGGAATCACCCGGCACGGCCTCGCCGTTTCCGCCGAAGAGTTGGACCAGCGTTTCGTCCTCGCCTATACCGGCGTGCCCCGCAACTCCGGCATCAACAATTGGGAAGTGATGAAGGCGCATATCGACGGTGACAAGACCGTGCACCGGAATTTCGCCAACATCGCCAGCCTCGCCTGCCAAATGCGCAATGCGCTGGACCGCCACGATTGGCCCGAAGCCGCCCGCCTCATGCGCGCGGATTGGGTCAGCCGCCGTGAAAACATCCCCACCATCACCACCGACCTGATTGACAACCTGATCACAGTAACCCGCAATGCCGGCAGCACCGCAGCCAAGGTTTGTGGCGCGGGCGGCGGCGGGTGCGTGGTCTTTCTGGTGGAACCCGATGCCAAACAGCGCGTCGCCGACGTGGTGGCGCAATCCGGTGCCCAGGTACTGGACGCCAAGGTGGCACCCAAGGGCGTTCAGGTCAAAGTGACCAAATCCACCCCGGCCAAAACCGCCGCCTACAGCCAGGCCTGACCATGCCGGAACCGGCTCCGACACGAAGACGCGATCCACTGCGGCCCCTGCTGGGCGCTGCCACCTGCGTCTTCATGTCCTGGATCCTGGCCCAAGTCCTCACCCCGATCGGCCGCTCCATCGCCGGCGAAATGGTCGGACTCACGGTACCCCTGCTGCTGGCCGCCGCCTTGGGGAACTCCCTCTGCATGGCGATCTACGAGTCCGGCGGCCTCGCGGACCTCGGTCTCGACTGGCTCCCCGGCTCCCGCCGCAACCTGCTAACCGGAATTGGACTGGGAGCGGCTGCGGCGGCACTCGTCATTCTCCCCACCATTCCCCTCGGACTTGCCTCGTTTGAAAGGATCGCAAACCCGGACATCTCCTGGCGCGCCACCCTCTTCATGCCCGTCCTCCTTTTTTGCGGAGCCATGGGGGAGGAGATCGCTTTCCGTGGCTTCCCACTCCAATTCCTCATGCGCGGCTACGGCACTTGGGCCTCCATTCTTGCTACCGGAGCGCTCTTCGGTGTGGCGCACCTGATCAATCCCGGGGCCTCCACCCTCGGAATCGTCAACACCGCACTCTTCGGAATCCTCTTCGGAGGTGCTGTTTACCGTTCGCGCGACCTCTGGCTGCCCATCGGAATGCATTTTGCATGGAATCTTGTACTTCCGTTCCTCGGAGTCGATCTCAGCGGTCTTACAATCAGAGTGACGGGGTACAAGCTTGTATGGAAAGCCGGAAAACTTTGGAGCGGTGGAGACTATGGTCCGGAAGCCAGCATCCTCACGTCCGCCGTGGTGGTGCTGCTGGCGTTGGCAGTGTGGAAAGTGCCGGTCACAAGGGGCCGAACCACGCTCCTGGACGAGCCTTCCGAAGCGCCCTCTGCCTAATCCTAGCCGTTGGGCTAGCCCATGGCGGCGTCCTCCCCAGCCACGACAAGCTCACTGAGGACGAGAAAATCGAAATCCTCCGCGGCCTCTCCTCGGAATACGCCAAGGCCAAGACCTACATCCCCCGCTCTAAGAAACCTCTGGATTTCGATATCGACGGCACTTGGGACAAAGGCCTCTGGCAGCGCATGTCACAGGGTGGAGCCACTGCGGCCCGCGTCGGCGACCAGATCAAGATCACCCACGTCGCATTCGAAGGCGACAAACTCGTGCTCGAGATCAACGGCGGCCTCAAAAGCGGCAAAAAGTGGTACGACCACATCGAGGTCGGCATGGGCGGGGCCGGTCGTCCCGTAGGCAATGGCGACTACGCCGCTTCGACAGGCACCAGCATCGAAATCAACTTCCACAAGCCGATGGAGAACGTCACCTCGGCGGACGTGAAGAAAATCCTCTTGCCCCTGATGGATTTCGACCTCCGTTCCGCCGCAAAACTGTATTCCGAAACCCTCTCCCCGGAAATGCAGAAAGCGATCGCCGAAAAGCGCGTCACCGAGGGCATGGACCGCGACCAAGTCAAGCTGACCCTGGGCAATCCCCTCCGCAAGTACCGGGAAACCAAGGATGGCGACGATTTGGAGGACTGGATCTACGGCCAACCACCCGGCAAGGTGACCTTCATCACCTTCAAAGGCAACAAAGTGGTGAAGGTGAAGGACCAGTACGCCGGTTTGGGCATCGAGACCGCCCCCAGAACCGTCGTTCCGTAAACAACGTTCCCTAGCTTTTTCCCAGGGCTACCACCAGCCGCTCGGCCTCGGCATTGAACTCGCAGCCATACAGCGCGATCAGCGCCAAAATATACATCCACGAAAGCAGCGCGATACTGGTCCCGACGCTCCCGTACAGCAGGTTGTAGTTGGTGATATTCCGCACGTACCAGCCGAAACCCAAATTCGCCAGCATCGACAAGGTTGTGGCCACAAGCGCACCCGGCCACACCATGCGCCACCGTTGCTGCCGGTACGGCCCGTAGTAATACAGGATCGCCGTGAAGCTCGCCGTCGCCCCGAAGGCCACGCCCCAGCGCATCACCCTCGATAGCATCAGCCACGTGCCTGTGAGGGGGTTCAGGATCGGGTCCACGTCCAACACCCGCAGGACGGAGGATTCAATCGCCCCGCCGAAGAATATCAGAGCCGATGCTCCCAGCAGCGGAATCCCCGCGAAAATCACCAGCCCCAAGCCCATCCCGATATGTGCCAGCATGGAACGGCTCCGAGGCACCCGGTACGCCGCATTGAACCCGTCGATCAGGCTCTTGATCACGCTCGACGCCGCCCACAAAGAGAGCACAAGCGCGATCACGATCAGCGACGTCGGCCTCTGGCCGCGCTCCCGGAACTGTTGCAGTACGACATCCTCGGTGCCCGGCGGCAATATCTCACGCAGGAACGTGGCAATATTCTGCTGTACATAATGGGCCCGGGTCTGCACGAAAATCGTCGCTGCCGACGTCAACACCGGAAAGAAGGACAATAGCGCCGAGTATGCCGCACCCTTTGCCGCCCCAAACAGGCCGTCGTCGATCGCCGCCACCGCGACCGTCTCAGCAGCCACGGAAATTTCCGTAGAATTATGCCCACGCTCCCCAATCTTGCCACACCCGTCCTCCGGTATCATGGCGGAAACGAATGAATCCGGTGATTCTGCTGCACGGACTTGGCGACAAGGCCCGCATTTTCCGCCATCTGGTGGCAAAACTTGACGCCGACGGCCGCGAATCCCACGCCTTCGATTTCGTCCCGAACGGTGGCCAGGCACCCTTGGAGCACCTCGCCAAACAAGCGGCCAACCACATCGAAACCCACATCGCACCCCACCAGCCCATCGACATCGTCGGCTTCAGCATGGGCGGCATCATCGCCCGATACTACCTGCAACGCCTGGGAGGCCTCCACCGCACCCAGCGCCTGATCACCGTCGGTTCGCCCCACGGCGGCACCCTGACAGCCCACCTGCTGCCCCGCCACGGTGCCCGCCAGATGCGCCCCCGCAGCACGTTTCTAAAAGACCTCAACCACGACGTCCACCGCCTCGGCCACCTCAAAGTGGCGTCGATCTGGACTCCCTACGACCTGATGATCCTGCCAACGGCGAGCGCCAGGCTCCCCGGAAGCAGCACCCACCGCGTCGACGTCGCCGCCCACGCCTGGATGCTCCGCGACCAGAGGGTCCTGGCGCTTGTCCACCAGCTGCTAAATAGTTAGGGCACTATTTCAGGGGCATAAGAATTCCCTGAAACTTTACAATCCATCCCAGAAGTTGTTGGTACTATTGCGCTGAGGAAGATTATCCCAAACCATGTCAAGAACCAAACACTGCGTTTTCCGCGGCCACCTCGTGGCGGTCGCGTGCCTGCTTGCCACCGGAGCTTCCAGCTCCCAAGCCGCCACCGTCTACAGCCAGGACTCGAATCTATCAGACTTCACAAGTACCGTTTCTTCGTACGGCACTTTTATCAAAAGTCTCAGCGGCAACATATCGTATACACCCACCGATGCGATCCTGCTGGCCGCCAACTATGCCCGGATAGTTGGGAATGATGCCAGCCCCGTGGATGTCCAATTCGGAAGCGCTACAAGCACAATCGTCGTCTTCGATAATATTGACCACCTGGGTAACTCGTGGGACGTCTTTCAGTATGAGATCCTCGGCAGTAACGATGGAACCAGTTACACCTCCCTCTTCAACCCCCACACCGTAAATGAGCCCGACCAACCACACGTCAACGCGGCATTCACGCTCGATCAGTTCACAGGAACGGCACCGACGCTACTGAACAACAGCCTAACGCCGGGCTTGGGATCGGCGGAGGGTAACATCGGCTATGAAGAGTATTTCCAGTTTTCCACCTCTTACTCTTACTATCGATTTACTCCGAGCGCTTTAACACTTTATGGTGGCGAAAACGAGCTGGAGCTATCCGCGGTCGGCATCGCCGTCCCGTCACAGACGATCCTGGATACCTCTTCCGGTACCCCGGAGCCTGCCTCGTTCCTCTTCGCAGCTACCGGTCTAGCGGCCCTTGCCGCCCGCCGTCGGCGCGCGTAACACCTGCCTGC
>CAITMP010000424.1 GCA_903893525.1 uncultured Acidobacteriia bacterium
CCCAAGCAGGCCAAGGTCAAGCGCGGCCACATCTTCGTGACCAAGGTTTCCAAGGCCCAGGGCGGCAAATCCAAGGGTGAGATCGTCGAGCAATCCGAGTGGAAGCAGTCGGACGGCAAAGTTGTGATGACCGAGGACCGTACGATGACGTTCCATGCGGGCGGGCCCAACCGGGTCATCGATTTCGATTTCACGCTCACGGCCAAGGACACGGTCACGTTTGGCGACGAAAAGGACGGCGTGTTCGGGATTCGCGTGGCACCGGGATTGGAAGAGCCAGCCCCAAAGACTCCCGCGGAACCCAAGCGCACAGGCGTGATGACAAACGCGCAGGGTTGCAAGCTGGAAGAGCAGTGCTGGGGCAAGCGGTCGGAATGGATGGACTATTCCGGCACCGTTGAAGGACAGCAGCTGGGGATTGCGATCTTCGACAACCCGGCAAACCCCCGCTACCCCACCTACTGGCACGCCCGCGGTTACGGACTGTTCGCCAACAATATCTTTGGCGTCCACCAGTTCACCAAGGGCAAGGAGGCCGACGGTGCTTTGACGTTGAAGCCCGGCGAGACCTTGCGCTTCCGGTACCGGGTCGTGATCCACCCAGGTGATGGGGAAACGGCAAAACTGGCCGACCTGTACACCGCCTACAAGAACGGGAAGTAGTCCGTGGTGCGGGCGGACCACTCCCGGTCCGCCCCCGCAAACCATCTCTTTAGTTCAAGATAACCCGCTTTACCTCATCCAGCACACGAACAGCAGTCGCGATATCCTGCATCCGTTCGGCATGGTTCGGAGCTTCGCGCTCAATAGCCAACGGTCCCTTGTAGCCCACCTGCAGCAGCTTCCTCAAGAACCTCTCGATTCCCACAGACCCCTTGCCCAAGGTCCGCTCCGTACCCAGTGCGTCTGGCTGGTCGGCAGGGGGCCAGTCACCGTCTTTGGCATGTACCGAGAGGACGCGCGACCCAAGGATCCCAAGAGCCTCGATCGGGTCGCCAGTCCCGTACAGGATCATGTTGGCGGGGTCGAAATTGATGCCGACGTTGGAGCGGTTGACGTCAATGAGGAACTCCAGCAGGTGTTCGGCAGTCTCCTGGCCGGTTTCCAGGGATACCGTTTGGCCATGGGTCGCGGCATGGTCGGCAATCTGACGGGTGATCTCACGGACGGCGATGTAGTCGGGATCGGTGGTATCGGCGGGCACCATGCCCACGTGCATCCCGATTCCCGGAATCGCAAGTTTCGCGGCCACGTCACTGACTGCCAGCATGCGGGCGACGCGTTCGGCACGGAAGCGCGGGGGGATGAACCCGACTGTGTCCTTTACGGTGGGAATATCGGCGTAGTCCTCGCCATTGAAGGACGCGATGGCCGTGTAGAGGATGAAGCCGGAGCGTCGGATGGCTTCGCGCCAAGGCTCCACGGAGGCATCAAGGTCCAGATCTCCTGGAAATCCGAGTTGGCCGCAGCGGAGGCCGAGCGCGGCGAGTTCCGCAAACGTGTCGTCGGGGTCGCGACCGGCCCAGAACATCGCGCCGGTTTCCAAATTTGCCAAGGGTGTTAGATTGCGCATGGTAGTGTCTCTCCGGTTTCTCTTGCTTGCAGGATAAGCCGCATCAGGCCCACAGCTTGGGCCGACTGGCGCGGCGGGCAGAAATCCGGCTGGCGGTTGTCGCGCACGCAGCCGGTGAAGTACTCGAGTTCGAGGGCAAAGGCGTCGGCCTTTGGCAGTTCATGGACGGTGACTTCGCCGTCGGCACGGAATTCCTTGAGGTCGGGCGCACCGAAGGGCCATTCGAAGGTGGCTGCGGCAGCTGTGACCGTAAACTCCATGGAAAACGGGTAGGATTTTGGGTGGTGCCAACCGCCGGTTACGATCACGGGACCCATGCCGGGATAGTTTAGCTCCGCGTGGATCAGGTCGATTCCGACGGATGGCTCCGAGTAGCCGGAGGCTTTGACGGTGGTGGGAAGGCCCCACTGGGAAACGCAGTAATCGACGTCGTGGATTAGAAGGTCGAAGACCCCGCCGCCGCTGCGGGAGGCATCAGAAAGCCACTTGCTCCATGCGGGTGCCGCGCAACGCCGACGGAAATATGCGAACCGGACGGGGCCGGACTGCTTCAGGCGGTCGGAAAGCAAGGAATAGGCGGGGACGAAACGGAGGACTTGGCCGGCCATCAGGATGCGTCCGGAAGATTCCGCCTCCCGAATGACCTCTTCGGCCCCAGCCATGTCGAGCGCCATGGGCTTTTCCACCAATACGTGCTTACCGGCACGCAGCGCGGCGATAGCGACCGGGGCGTGGCTGTCCGTGGGCAGGCAGATGTCGACGGCATCGAC
>CAITMP010000425.1 GCA_903893525.1 uncultured Acidobacteriia bacterium
ACCGCCATCATGTTCCCATCCCTGGACAGGTAATAGAGTTCCCGGCCGTTCGGATTCCACCGGGGCATACTGCCCCCTCCGGCGGAAATTTGCAGGGTGGCACCGGACCCCTGAAAAGGGCGCAGGTAGATTTCAAAGCGGCCCGACTCATTGGATTGGTAGGCCACCAGTTTGCCGTCGGGCGAAAACATGCCTTGGCGTTCGTTAAATGGAGTGGAGAGAAACGTCATGGGCTTCCGATCACCGGTGGTGGGGAGAACCATGAGGTCGCCATTGTTCTGTTGGCTGGCATAGAGAATGTAGCGGCCGTCCGTAGACCAGGAGTTCGGAGCCTTGTCCTCCGGCGAACCGAGAATGAGCTCCTCCTCGCCGGAACCGTCGGCAGATTTGCGGTACAAGTCAAACTTGCCGAGGCGGTTGGAGCCAAAAACCATCTGGGCACCATCGGGAGACCAGATGGAGTAGCGCTCGTCAGCCGCGTGCCGGGTAAACCGTTTTCTATGGATGCCTTCCAGGAGCCAAATGTCGCGCAGGCCCAAGGAACCCCGTGCCACGGCAACGCGATCCCCGTCCGGTGAAAGTTCCGGAAAGCTTTGGCGGTCATCCGCAGGGTCGCCAAAAGTTCCAATACGGTGGCCCGAATGGTCCAACCACAGGAGCTGGCGTTGACTGCCGGCGGTTTGCCGCCACGCAAGAGTGCCCGTGCGGGAAACCGAGAATGACCCCGTTGACGTAGCTGCATCCACGCCAACCCCATGCGCGAGCACAACGGGATTGCCGGACAACTCGCCTGTGGCCGGATCCAGCCGCAACGCTTCGAGTAGATTCTGACGGACACGGAGCAGCCAGCCCGAATCCAAGTAGAGGGCTGCGGAATCGGCTGGGGACTCCAATGCCGCCACCCGTTTCGGAGCGCTGCCAGCCAGTGAGCCCAGCCAAATGGAAGGACGCCCCGCCATCGCAAGAAACAGGAAGGTGCGTCCGTCCGGCAGGAAAAATGGGGCGCGCAGATTGGTGACGGTGTTGCCGAATTCCAGCACCTTGACCGCGCGTCCGCCCGCCGCGGTGCGGCGCAGGATACGACCACCGGACGTAAACAGAATGTCTCCAGCCTCGTTCCAAGTGCCCTGCGCCATCGTGCTATCGGCATCGGCCAACGATTCCGAGTGGTTGGAGCCAACCTCAATGGATTTCAACTTCTGGTCCGCGAAGAATCCCAAGGACCGACCGTCGGGTGCCCAAAACGGATTCAGGGCACCTTCCGTGTCCGGCAGCGGAGTACCTGCCTGGGAATCCAAGGGGCGAACCCAAAGAACGGATCGCCCCGCGCTGGAGGCGACGTAGGCAATGCTGCGGCCATCCGGGGAAACAGCAAAGGAGCTGGGGGCGAGGGTGGGACTGGTGGTTATCTCAACATTGGTGACGCCGGAAGTCGGCACTGGACGTGCCACATACAATGCGCCACACAGAAGTGCGGAGGCGGAGCCCAGAACCGCCAGTATCCAAGGCAGGCGGGCTTGGGCTTTGTGTGCTGGAGTCGCGGCCTCCATGGCCCAGACCAGT
>CAITMP010000426.1 GCA_903893525.1 uncultured Acidobacteriia bacterium
CAAAAAGCGCACAACCGCATGAAGTGAAAGCTCTTCCAGGACTAGACGAGTGGCTTTCTCCACCAAGTTGTCGGGTATTTCGGGAGTGCCCTCAATCGCAATCGAAGTCACGTCCGCCAGCGTAAAGGCCACATCGAGACGATCCGCGAGCGATATGGTTTGGAACACGGTCCGCAGTTCGTGGTAGTTGTCAGGGCGCTTGTACAACACCCGCAACCCCACGTTCAACTTGGCGTATGCCTTCAGACTAGCCCTGCGCGTTGTGTCGCCTGCACCCATTAGGAATCGTATTTGAGGAGCGACTGGACGTCGTAGCCGGACAGCTTGTCCCGCCCGCCCAAGAATGTGAGTTCCACCACGAAACAAACACCGGCCACCGTGCCGCCCAACTGCTCCACCAAACTGGTGACCGCCTTGGCCGTGCCTCCGGTTGCCAGCAGGTCGTCAACGATGAGCACGCGGGCACCGGGCGTGATCGCGTCCTTGTGGATCTCCAACGTATCGCTGCCGTACTCCAGGTCGTAGGAGAACTTGATGGTTTCGGCCGGCAACTTCTTGGGTTTGCGGACGGGCACAAATCCCGCACCAATGGCATAGGCCACTGCCGGAGCAAAGATGAAGCCGCGGGCCTCAATGCCGATCACGATGTCAATTCCGGCACCGCCATACATGCCAGTGAGTGCGTCGATTGTCCCGCGAAGGCCGACCGGATCCTTCAGGAGCGTGGTGATGTCGTAGAAGAGGATGCCGGGCTTGGGAAAGTCGGGCACCTCGCGGATGAGTTGTCTCAGGTGGTCCATGTTTCGTGTGGGTGTCAGCGGGTCTGAAAGGAATCCAATTGTTGCACGGCGGCTTCCCGCATCTGGACCGAATGGACCTCCGACACGCGGGAGCCTTCGCGCAGCAGCGGCGTCAGCCGATTCAACTGTTGCGGAGTTCCCACTGCGTAAACGGTCACAGTGCCGTCCGGCTCGTTGCGGGCCCATCCGGACAAGCCCATGCCAGTGGCGTGCTTCTGCACGAACCAGCGGAAACCCACACCTTGCACGCGGCCGCTGACGGTCCATTCAAATGCTAGGATTGAGCCGCTCATGCGGAGACCTCTTCGAGTACAATCCGGGCTGCGAGAGCCAACTCCAGAACCTGCGTCAAATCGCTCGGCTCCAATGGTTTCGAAACGAAATGGAATCCCCTGCCGTCCGCATATTTGCGCATCGCCGGGATTCCGAACTCGGACATTAGTATGACCGCCAGACTTCGGTCCATGGCGACCAATTGGTCCACGCATGTGGGACCGCTCGTCCCGGGCATCACCACATCCGCGAGGACAATGTCGATGGATTCGGAACCTCGCGCTGCAACCCGGAGTGCGGCTGCAGCCCCGCACACGGGCACCACGCGGTATCCGGCGGAGGACAAGATGGATTCGGCGAGCCGGAGGACTACCTGCTCGTCGTCCACTACAAGGACGGTGGCCATTCTGCACTTTTATTGTAACAATGGAATGCATCTCATGGAATCGCAACTTGCACGTAGGGACCTCCTTCGGCTCGGATCTGGTGCCGCCCTCTGCGCTCCGCTCTCCGCTGCCCAGGATTTCTGGAACCGGAAACAGCCGTCGGAGTGGAGCGACGAGGAGATCAACCGCATGATCACCCGCTCCCCCTGGGCCAAGGAGGCCAACGCGTCCTTCGAGGCCGATATCGATTACACCCACAACGGTAAGGAAGGGCCGACCCTCGGACGAGGCGGCATCATTGCGGCCCCCGGAGCGGAGAAGCCGCAAATCGAGTTCGGCGACGACAAGCAGCGGCAGGGAGGGCAACGCCACTCGGCCCCGGTCACCGTTCGCTGGGAAAGCTCCCAAGCGATCCGGGACGCCATCGGCACCCCGATTTCCGATGAGCTCAAGAACCGCTACGTGATTGCCGTGACAGGTTTACCTATCGGAATTATGGGCAAGCGCCGTCGCCCTTCTGAAATTGCCGATGGCGAGGACAATTCGCCCGCCACGCTCCAGCGCCGCATGCTGGAGGAGCTTTCCGGGTCCGCCACGCTGTCAGCCCGGGGCAAAGACCCCGAACAACCCGGCATCGTCCGTCCGCTCGCCCGCAATCCCGGCGTCTACCTCTTTGGATTCGGCAAGGATCTGCTGCCCTTGGGACCCGCCGACCGCGAAGTGACTTTTGTTCTCACCACAGCGTTGATGGCCGTCAAGGCGAAGTTCGAGCCCAAAGAAATGATGTATCGGGGGAAACTATCGCTGTAGGGGCTCGGTTTGGGCCCGGAAGTGCTATACCAAAGTAGATCGGATCCCAAAACACCCCAATGACCAATCGACGCATCGTTCTCGCATCGCGCCCCGTCGGCGAACCCACCCACGAAAACTTCCGCATGGAAACGGAGGATGTTCCGGCCTTGGGCGATGGGCAGGTTCTCCTGAAGACCCTTTACCTGTCTCTCGACCCCTACATGCGCGGTCGCATGACCGATGGTCCATCCTATGCTGCGCCGGTCGGAATCGGTCAAACAATGGTCGGCGGCACTGTTTGCGAGGTTGTCGAGTCCACCGACCCAAGCTTCCAACCGGGCGATGTCGTGTCCGCCTTCAACGGCTGGCAGGAGTTCGCCGTTGTCCCGGCCAAGGGTCTGCGCAAAGTGCTCAGCGACGGGAAATTGCCGGTTTCTACCGCGCTCGGAGTTCTCGGCATGCCCGGAATGACGGCATGGTCCGGCCTATTGCTGCTTGGACAGCCGAAACAGGGGGAAACAGTCGTTGTGGCTGCTGCCGCCGGCGCAGTAGGGTCGGCCGTCGGCCAGATCGCCAAGATCAAGGGCTGCCGCGTGGTTGGCATCGCGGGCGGACCCGAAAAATGTACCCATGTGGTCAATGATCTCGGTTTCGACGCCTGCCTCGACCACCGCAGCCCGACCTTGGCCAAGGAACTGGGCGCGGCTTGTCCGAAAGGCATCGACGTCTATTTTGAAAACGTCGGCGGCAAGGTTTTCGAGGCCGTCCTGCCCCGGATGAACGATTTTGGCCGGATACCGGTCTGCGGCCTGATCTCCCAGTACAACGCCACCGAGTTGCCCAGCGGACCGGACCGTTCGCAGAAGTTGTTGCTAGCCGTGCTGACCAAGCGCCTGAGGATGAGCGGCTTCATCGTCACCGACTTCATTGCGCATTGGGGCGATTTCGAACGCGAAATGTCGGGTTGGGTGCGGCAAGGCCGTATCCACTACCGTGAGCAGGTCGTCGACGGACTCGACAACGCCATCGACGGCTTCATCGGACTGCTGAAGGGTGCAAACACAGGGAAAATGCTAGTGAAGATGTAAGCCTTCAGCGCGCCGCGGGGGTGATCTTGAGGTTTGAGAAATACCCCTCGGTGCCCGGTCCCACCCAAAGTCCGACACCGCCCTCCGTGTCCCCCAACTTCAGGTCGTTTACGATGAGGCATGGTTGGTCGGCCCCGTGTACGTACAACTTGGCGGTCGGACCTTGGACAATTACCTTGTACTTGGTCCAGACGCCAGGTTCCAAATCCACGTAGGCCTCGTACTTTTCCGGTGCTTCCCTGCGAAATCGGGCAAAATCGAAATCGGGGTGGGAGCTGTATTGAACGGAGTGGTTCCGTCGGACCTGATCGTCCGCGCGCCCATTTGTGGGGCGAAGGTAGATGTACTCGTGGCGACCACCCTGAATCCGGAATGCCATCCCGATAAAGCCCCTGGCATCCGCCACGGCCCCGGGACCCGGCTTCCCGGCCACATCGACTTCCAAAGTCCCGTTGTGGAACCGCGTACCAACCAAAACCGCGACCGAGATCCCGTTTTCCGCAAGTGGCGCTGCCAACAACCGCACGGCTTTCCGACCTTGGTAGGAAACTTCCGATGCGGTCACGTTCTGCGGTTTGAGCTGCGAAACCGTCTGTCCGCTAAAAGTGGCCGAGGCGAGCAGCAGTACAATTAGAGGTTTCATCTACATATCGGGGTGGCGCGGTAGGTCCTTCGCCAGCTTCATCAACTTGTCCTCCAGCGTGAAATCCAGCGCCTTGTGCGACGGATGCCGTTGGTACCACTTGTGCGTTTCGCGCAGGCCGACAGCAAACGGCGTCATCGCGACTCCCAGAACCCGCTTCACACGACCAATCACCTGGGTGATCGGAGGCATGTCGTAGTACTGGCCGAAATAGAGCGGTTCCACGAAGGCGTTGCCACCATGGCGCGCGATCAGTTCCCGTGGCACACGCACCAACTGCGGGGTCTTTCCCACAACCTTGGCAAACTCATTGACAACCTCGACCTGCGTAATCGGCTTGTCGTCCGCCACGTTGAAGGCCCGTCCGGGGGCCGTCGGCTTCTCCAAAGCGGCAAAAGCGGCCTCGACCAAATCATTCACGTAGACGAATTGCATCAGCCGGTTGCCGTCACCAGGAATGATGATCGCGCGGTCGTGCTTCATGCGATCCCAGAAGAACGCTTCGCGGTAGAAGGGATTCTCCGGTCCGTAGACGAACGGAGGACGCAGCGTCACCACAGGGAATTTCGATTCGTGGTACATCCGGAACAACGCGCGCTCGCTAACGGCCTTGTTCCGCACGTACTTGTCAGGATGGATATCGGATGCCAGCGGGTCGTCCTCGGCATGGTTCAGACCATCGCCGTATGCAGCTACACTCGACATGAAGATGTAGCGCGAAATGTCTCCGGGAATTGATTTTGCCGTGGCCTCCACCTGTTGTCCGGTGGTGCCGCGCTCCCAGTCGTAGGCGATGTCGTAGACTGCGTCAAAACGCAAATGGGATACGGCCTCGCGGATGGTGGCCACGTCGTTCCGGTCGGCCTGCAGATTCCGTACCTTCTTGCCGAACGGGTGCTCGGGCTTGCGGTGCAGCACGGAAACCTCGTGTCCGGCGGAAATGAGGCGCTTCACCAGCAACTTGCCGATGAAGAGGGTCCCGCCGATTACCAGGATACGCATTGCACGTCCTTCCTAGGGACCCGGAGAAGCCCTCCCGCATGACTGGCCGGGCATTGTTGTGGGAGATACGCTTGCAGCGTTGCGGTCAAACGACTTAGCTCCTATTGGCGGACGCGGGGCGGGCCGGATCGACGCCAGCTTCCCGAAACTAGCGTTATAATAACAGCTTGATGCCTCTGCGCGCGACTTCCCCAATCAGCGCGATCATCGCCGATGACGAAGAGCTTGCCCGCGAGGAACTGAAATTTCTGCTGGCAGAAATTGGCGGCGTCGAAGTGGTCGGCACCGCAGCCAACGGGCTGGAGGCCTTGGACCTCATTGCGGGGCTTGAGCCATCCCTGGTCTTCCTCGATATCCAAATGCCCGGATTGGATGGCCTTGGCGTCCTTCGTCGGCTGCGGGAGACCGGAGAGGCAATTCCCCACATCGTTTTCTCCACCGCTTGGGACCAATACGCAATCGAAGCCTTCCGGCTGGATGCG
>CAITMP010000427.1 GCA_903893525.1 uncultured Acidobacteriia bacterium
AGCCCTGTGCCGCGGGGAGAAGCTCCGCGCGCTCCCGCGCATGGGTGCCAAGCTGGAGGAAAAGGTACTGCGCGGCATCGCCCAGTTCAAACAGCGCACCGGGCGCTTCCTGCTCTCGGTGGCCGCCGAGACCGCGCGGGAAATGGAGGAGCATCTCGCTGGACTGCCGGGAATCGAGGCCATCACTCCCGCCGGTAGTCTTCGCCGCGGCAAGGAGACCATCGGCGACCTCGATATTCTGGTCACCGGCCCCGGAGCCACCGGAGCCAACGCGGCCGCGGTTCTGGACCGGGTTGGATCGCACCCAGGGGTGCGGGAGGTTCTTGTAAAAGGTGCGAACAAGACCAGCGTCAAAATGGGCCGCGAAGGTCTCCAAGTGGATGTTCGTGCGCTGGATTCCGATACCTACGGGGCCGCCCTGCAGTACTTCACCGGAAGCAAGGAGCACAACGTCGCCCTGCGCCAGCGCGCCGTGCGAATGGGCTTCAAGCTCAGCGAATATGGACTGTTCCGCGCGTCGGACGATTTGCGCGTCGCCGGTGCCACCGAGGAGGGGATTTACGAGGCTCTCGGCCTCGCGTGGATTCCACCCGAACTTCGCGAAAACCTCGGTGAAATCGAAATGGCGGAGTCGCGGACCCTGCCGGTCCTTGTTGAGCGGTCCCAAATCCGTGGCGACCTACACATGCACACCACCGCGACCGACGGTCGGGCCACGCTGGAGGAAATGGCGATCGCCGCCCGCGAACAGGGCTACGAATATATCGCGATCACGGACCATTCCAAGGCCCTCGCCATGGCCATGGGCTTGGACGAACGGCGAGTGGTCGAGTTCGCCAACACTGTCCGGCGGATCAACGAGACCGGCGACTTGGGCATCCGCATTCTCTCCGGCCTTGAGTGCGACATCCTTCGTGACGGTGAAATGGACATCGCGTGGGATGCCCTTGCCGAGTTGGACATCGTGATCGGAAGCGTCCACAACAACATGAACATGGAGCCGGAAGCCATGACCGACCGCCTCTTGAAGGCTCTCGAATGTCCTTGGCTTACGGCGTTCGGCCATCCCACAGGACGCCTCTTGCTCCACCGGGATCCGTTCCCGTTCGATTTCGACCGTGTTGTTACCGAGGCGGTGCGCCGTGGAGTCTGGATGGAGATCAACGCCAGTCCCGAGCGGTTGGACTTGGGGGCGAACCTGGTTCGCACGGCCAAATCCAAGGGAGCGAAATTCGTCATTTCGACGGATTCCCACCACCCCAAGAGCCTTCTGAACATGCCCTATGGTGTTGCCACGGCCCGGCGCGGGGGCCTGACCGCCGACGACGTGATGAACACGCTGCCCCTCGCGCAATTCATGGGAACATTGAGGCACGCATGAAAATCGTCGAATCGAAAGAGGTCTACCGTTGCCGCGTCTTCGGAATCACGGAGGACGTGGCCTCAGACGGCACGGGTTTCGAAATCCGCCGCAGCATTGTCCGCCATCGCGGAGCCGCTGTGATGCTGGCTGTCGATGACGCAGACCGAATCCTTCTGATACGGCAGTACCGTCTGGCCCTCGACACCTACATATGGGAACTCCCGGCCGGCACCGTGGATCCCGGCGAAACTCCCGCGAAAACCGCGCGCCGCGAACTAGTGGAGGAGACCGGATACCTCGCCAAGCATTGGAAGAAGCTGGGCACCTTCTACCCCAGCCCCGGTTGCATGGACGAGAGGATGAGCATCTTTGTCGCCACTGGTCTGACCGCGGGGAAAGCCCAGCCCATGGGCGACGAGCAAATCGAGACGAAGTGGTTCACCCGGGCGCAAGTGACGAAAATGATCCAGCAGAAGAAGATTCAGGACGCGAAAACCCTGATTGCCTGGCTCTACTTCAACTACCTGTAGGCGCAATGTTGGGCCTGGTTCCGTGGCCGAAATTGCCGGGAAGGGGCGGTGCGTGGCGTCCGCAGCAGCGCTTGTACTTGTCTCCCGAGCCGCACGGGCACGACGCGTTGCGCGCGATTTGCGGCAGTGCGGGGATGGGCGTCTCCTCCTCCACTGGAGTCGGCTCTGCCGCAACCTCTGACCGGAGCTCCTTCAGCGCCTTCATGGCGCGCCTGAGGGCGATGAATGCCCGGTCGCGGTCGCGGTCATTGGCTGCCCGGACCTTGGGGTCAAAGTTCGGACCCAAGCCCGCTTCCATCCCCTCGCACTCGCCAATCCGCCGGTAGCAGCGGTCGATTTCACGGATGAACAGGGCTTCCAGCTGGATCGATGTCGTCATGAGTGTCTCCTCCGACAACGATCCTAGACGAGCGAACGCGACAATTCGAACCATCCATTCCGCAAGTACCTGAAAACATGCGAAATAACGGCTGAAAAAACTTGTGACCTACTGGTAGGCCGGATTCTTCTTCAGGCTGATCATGTTTCCGAGGAGCCGGTAGGCACCGGGCACACCCGACGGCAGCTGGCGGTAGATGGCGAAGGCATCGTAAATATAGAAGCCCTTGCCGTAGCGCGCGATCAGGAGGCCGCCTTTTTGCTCGTCCTGCTCCGGATCGTGCGTCTCCACCAGGGCGGTGTACTGTTTGTCCCAAGTCTTCATGAACCCGTGGCCGCGTTCTTCCTCCCAGCCGTTGAAATCGGCGGGTGAAATCTTGTTCGGCCAAGTGAACATGGGGTGTCCGGGCTCCAGGAACTTCACCGTGGAAGCCTCGTCCACCACCTTCTGCGGATTGGAGCCTAGTTCGAATGGATACGGGCCGTAGTTGTGGTCGAAGTCCTGCAGGTTGTACTGCACCACCAGCACGCCGCCGTTCTTCACGTAATCCAGCAACCGGCCGTTGGCGGACTTCAAATCCGCACGGACGGCGTAAGCGCGCACACCGAGCACGATCGCGTCATATCCGGCCAAGTCGCCCTGGGTGAGGTCCGATGTCGCCAGCACACGCACCTCGTGGCCCAAATTCTCAATCGCCTTCGGAACTTCGTCGCCCGTACCAGGCAAATATCCGAGCCGGAGGCCCGAAACCGTCTTCACGTCCACCCCGACGGCCTTGTACGTCGCCGCCGTGTAGAACGGATAGTTGCGAACGCCCAAATATCCGGCCATCCGGTAGCCTTCGGAGTATTTCTTTCCCGCGTATTCCGCCACCGCCGAAATCGTGTAGGTCTCGGCCTTCACCCCGGCTGGAACCACATTGAACGCAATGACACGGTCCTCGCCATCGCGCGCCATGGAAAACGGGGCTTCGGCCGGCTCCGAACGCCAGCCGGCGGGCAGCGCGAGCCGCAGGACTCCCTGGGCCGGTCCCTTCACATTGCTGTGGACCGTTGCTGTGAGGGACAACGACTTCGCCGTCAGCGGCAATGCGCCGCCCGGCAGTCCCAAGCTGACCGAAATTGCCGGTGCCACCATCAGTGGATTCTGGACTTGTCCGATTCCGGCCACCCGTTCGCTCGTCTGGACAACCTGATCGACCTCGAACGGCACACCCCGGTAGCTGAACGTGGCGCGAGCCGTCAACGGATAGGCTGCGGTGGAAAGATTGCGGTACCGGGCGTCGATCACGTCGTAATAGGGTTGCTCCAGCGAATCCCGCTTGTAATACGGGCGCGTGATGGTGGCGTCTGCGGGTACTTGCACTGTCATCCGCCACATTTCCTGTTTGCCGGGAGCCAAGGTGTTCGAAGGCTTGCCCTGGAGTTCCACGTTCCAATTCTTGCCGTCGGCGGCCAACAGTGTCACCTTGTCCAACCCGACCGGCTCCGTACCGAGGTTCAGGGATGTCGTCTCGACCGCGAACGCCTGTCCGGGAATCGCCATGGTGAATGCCGCGCTGCGCATCATGCCAAATCCGCCGCGACCGCCCCGGCCACCCGCATTTGGCTCCGGCATCTTCAGTTGCGACGAAACCGCCGTGCCGAAGGAGAGTTCGAGCGACGCCGCAAGCGCCTTCTGGAACTGCTGTTCCTTGATTCCAAGCTCGAAAAGCACGTCGCTCTTTCCGGGTTCGGCCAATTTGCTTGCTTTGACCGCGGTGGAAAGTTCACGCGTGGCCTTCAGGCCGTCCGCAAGCAGAGGGGCGATCCCGGAGGGTTTTTCTGCCGAGAACTGCGAGAATGCCGCGTCGGCCTTGGCTGCGATTCCCGCTAAGCCAGTCTTCAGGAAGGCCGTATCGCCAGTGGCCAGACCCGCAATGCCGCCCAGGCTGACATCGATCCCGTCAAAAAAGTTCTGTTCCTGGTCGGACGTCTGAACACGCGAGCCGTAGCGGTGGTAGCTGGCGGATGCCGGTGCCGGTTGCGGCAGGGTCCCGCCGCCATTCTGCGATTTCTGCAATCCCCAGCCCTCGCGCGCGATCTGGGTGGCCGTCAATCCGGTACCCGCGATCAGTTTTCCCTCGTCGATGGTCAGGTTGACGGATGGCTTCTCCGTGGTCCACTTCTGGGCAACATAGTCGAAAAAGCGCACGGGAACGTACTTGTCGATGGCGTAGTCGTACATTCCATCCTTGGTGATCTCGGCAAACGGGGAGCGGCCAT
>CAITMP010000428.1 GCA_903893525.1 uncultured Acidobacteriia bacterium
AACAGTCGCTGGACGCTCCACCACCGCGTCCTTGCCGTGCCCGCGCGCCTCGAACCCGACGCAATCGACCGCCGCGTCCACTTCCGGGACTCCCACAATCTCCGCAATTCGGTCGCCCAGAGACGCATCGCCGCGCAGGTCGATCGTTTCGCAGCCAAAGCTCCTGGCTTGCGCCAGCCGCTCCGGAATCATGTCGCCCACAATCACCACGGCCGCGCCCAGCAGGTGGCAGCCCGCCGCCGACGCCAAGCCCACCGGACCCGCACCCGCGATGTACACAACCGACCCCGGTCCGACGCCCGCAGTTACCGCACCGTGGAACCCGGTCGGGAAGATGTCGGAAAGCAGGGTCAGGTCGCGGATCTTCTCCATCGCCTTGTCCTTGTCCGGGAACCGCAGCAGATTGAAATCGGCATACGGCACCATCACGTATTCCGCCTGGCCGCCCACCCAGCCGCCCATGTCGACATAGCCGTACGCGGCACCCGGACGCGCCGGATTCACGTTCAGGCAGATTCCCGTCCGCCCCTCCTTGCAGTTCCGGCACCGCCCGCAGGCGATGTTGAAAGGCACCGAGCACAGGTCGCCCACCTTGATGAACTCCACGTCGCGGCCAGCCTCGATCACCTCGCCCGTGATTTCGTGGCCCAGGATCAGCCCCGACGGCGCTGTTGTCCGGCCCCGGACCATGTGCTGGTCGCTTCCGCAAATGTTCGTGGAAACTACCTTGAGGATGACGCCGTGCTCGCATTTCCGGTCCCCGAGGGCCAGTTTCGGGAAATCGATCGACTGAATCTCCACCTTGCCGGGACCTACGTACGCAACGCCTCTGTTTGTCGCCATGATGTTTCTCTCCTTTGAGATGTGGCCGCCTTGGGCCATCGTCGTGGGCCACTCAGGCCGTTGAAGAGTCTATCATGTTTTTGGGAAACGCCGGAGTTCCATTGCCGCACCAGACGGGTCGCGAAACTGGTATCCTGTGACCCATGCGAGCTTGCTTTCGGATCCTCATTCCGTTGATGACGATTTCGTCGATCCCCGCCCCCGGCCAAGTTTCCACAACCATGCAGAATTCCATTGACCAGATCGTCCGCACGGTCCTCGACGCCACCGGCGTCCCCAGCGCTTCCATCGCCATTGTGCGGGACGCCAAACCCGCCTACGTTCAGGCATACGGGGATGCCAAGGTTTCCCCGAAGGCCCCGGCCACGCCGGAGATGCGGTACAAGATCGCCTCCAACAGCAAGCAGATCCTGTCCACCGCGATCCTTCTGCTCGCCGAGGAGCACAAGCTCTCGCTCGACGACACTGTCTCCAAGTACCTGCCCAACCTGACCCGCGCACGGGAAATCACGATTCGCATGCTGCTGTCCCACACCTCGGGGTATCAGGATTACTACCCGCTCGATTACGTGGCGCCTTTCATGACGCGCGACGTTACTGCCACCCGGATCCTCGATACTTGGGCGAAGAAACCGCTGGATTTCGAGCCTGGAACGCGGTACCAATACAGCAATACCAACTACGTCGCGGCTGGCCTGATCGTGGAGAAGGTGGGGGGCAAGCCGCTGATTGAGTTTCTGCGGAGCCGCATCTTGGACAAGCTGGGGATGCAATCGGCCATTGATGTGACCCGCGAGACGTGGAACGCCTCGGACCCCGACGGCCATACCCGCTTTGCGGCTGGACCGCCCCGCTCCGTCGCCCCTGAGGGCAACGGATGGATGTGGGCCGCCGGCGAGCTGGCCATGACCGCTTCGGACCTTGCCAAATGGGATATTTCGCTCATGAATGGGTCGATCCTGAAACCCGCCTCCCTGAAGGCGCTCACTACCGATGTGCAGCTGAAAAGCGGCGTTGGTACCGGGTATGGCCTCGGAATCGGAGTCTCGCTGCTGGCGAACGGGAACCGGCGTTGGCGCCACAGCGGCGGGGCGTCCGGTTTTGTGAGTATGAACACCACCTACCCCGATGACAAAATGTCGATTAGTGTGCTGACAAACGGGGAGGGAACAGCGGCGGCCACCATTGCCCGGAAATTGGAGGAGTTGCTGCTGGCACCCGCCGCCGATCCCGATGCAGTAGATTGCCTCGAGCGTGCCAAAAAGCTCTTTGCGGGCCTCCAAACAGGACATCCGGATGCCTCGCTGATGTCGGACGATCTCAAGAGCTACTTCACCCCGCGGACGCTGGCTGATTTCGCTGAATCGTTAGGGCCGTTGGGCGCGCCGACGGTCTTCAGCCAGAGCAGCCGCCAGGACCGCGGCGGGATGGTGGAGCGGGCATTTTCGGTTAAGACTTCCAGCCGTTCCTTCAACCTGTCCACCTATGTGATGCCGGACGGCAAGTTCGCCCAGTTCCTGGTTCTGCCGGTTGTTGTGGACCGGTAACCCGCGTCACAAGTTTTTTTGAGCCAATTTCCCCAACCGTTTCAATTAGTTGCGGAATCGACGGTTGGGAATTCGGGTGTCCCCGGCGTAGGATCTTAGCCTAGGGAGACATCCATGACGACTTCGATCCAGCTGCGGGCCCTGTTCGAGAGGGAAATCGACCGCTGCTACGCCCGCATCATTGAGTGCCAAACAGCCGCAGATCGCACGCAATGCCCCCTGCCCGTGTAAATCCGGCGAAAAATACAAGCGCTGCTGCGGACGCCAAGCGCCGCCGCTTCCCGGAGATTTCCGGAACCAGCCTGTCCAAAAACAGCCTACAGCCCGAACGGCCACACTTCCTGCACGGTCTTCCCCAGAATCCACTCGCGCTCCCCGGGTGTAAAGATCGTCATGCGGTCCCGGAACAACTCCACAGCCTGAGCGTACTGCAACTGCTTGAGGGAAATGGGGTGGTCCGTGCCCCACATCAACCTCTTGGCGCCGAAGGCGTCCAGAAGCCGCTTCACCTGCGCCGCCGAATCCGTGTAAGGATAAGGCTGCTTGGAGAGAGACCACATGTGGGAAATCTTGACGAATACCTTGGGGTAGCGCTTCAGCGCCAGCAGGAGTTCCAATTTTTCCGGCTGATCCAGCGGCGAATCCGCCATGTGGTCGATGACCACAGTGAGACCCGGATTCTTCTCGATCAGGGGCACAATGTCCGGCATCCGGCCCACCGGGGCCAGCACTGTCATCGGCACCTTCAGGTCCGCGCAGCGTTTCCATAAGGGAGCCATCAGAGGTCCTTTGATCCAATCGCCGTCAGCGTTGCCGGAAGGGCTCAATCGGACTCCCCGGAAGCCTTGTTCCTCTGTCAGCTTGCTAAGCTGGTCCGGCGCGGCCGGATCTTCTGGATTCACCCGGCATACCCCCCGGAATTGTGCGGGATATTGCTTCAGCACGGAGGCGAGGTAGGCGTTGTCCCACTTGTAGTGGATCACTTGGATGATGACGGTCCGCGATACGCCGTTCAGCTTCATCAGGTCGAGCAGCATCTCTGCCGACTGGTCCTCGGCGGGCGGCCTGGCACCGGCGGCGAATGGAAAGGCGGGGTCGTGTTTCCAAACATGGACATGCGAGTCGATGACAATCGGAGATCCCGCCGCCAGCAAATCCTCTGTCAACAATGGCCCTGCGGCGGTGGCGGCGAGGAATTCGCGTCGGTTCAGCATCAGCACGAGTTTACACCCGTGACGTTGCCCGAGAAAGGGCGTAAAATGGTGACGTGGAAAAGACGATCCGTATTTTCAACAGCTTTGAGGCCGCGGACCGGGCGGACGCCGAAGAGGACATGCGGTCGACGCCCGAACAACGCATAGCCACTGTGCTCGAACTCCAAACTTGGATTTATCGCGATGCCGCTGAACAAGGATTTGCGCGAGTTTGTCGAATTGCTCAACTCGAACGAGGTTGAGTATCTGGTGGTCGGGGCCTTTGCAGTTGCGTGGCACGGTTACCCGCGTTTTACCGCCGATATTGACTTCTTCGTCCGTTCCACTCAATCGAACGCGGAGTCTGTAATTGCCACACTGCGCGACTTCGGCTTCGGCAGCCTCGGAATCACCCCGGAGGATTTCCTGAAGGAGGACCAAGTGATTCAACTCGGAGCCAAGCCGAACCGAATTGACATCATGACCTCGGTTTCCGGCTTGGAATTTGACGGAGCTTGGGGAAACCGTGCCCTTGGGAACATCGACGGCACGCCGGTCCAATTCCTCGGTTTTGCCGACCTCATTCGCAACAAGGAGTCCACTGGTCGGCCGAAGGATCTCGGCGATGCGCATGAGTTGAAGAGACGCGACCCGGGCGGGCAACGTCCGCTCCGCCGCAAGCGCGCGAAGCCCGGTCCAAAGCCAACAACATCCGCACCTCAGTAGACCGCAATTGCTATCCTAGGGCGGAAACATGTCGAAACACCTCGCCACCCTTTGTGTCGCCGCCCTCGCAATCCTTCCCCTCAATGCCGAGGTGCGGATCGGCATCGTCGGAACCGATACCTCCCACGTGCCAGCATTCACGCGCGTTCTGAACGACCCGAAAAACGCTGACAACATCCCCGGATTCCGTGTCGTCGCCGCTTTCAAGGGGGGAAGTCCCGATCTGCCCTCCAGTCGTGACCGCGTGGAAGGCTATGCCACTGAGCTTCGCGACAAGTGGGGTGTCGAAATCGTGCCGGACATCGCATCGCTGGCCGGGAAGGTGGATGCGGTTTTGCTGGAAAGCGTGGACGGGCGTGCCCACCTGCCGCAGATCCGCCAAGTGCTGGCGCTTCACAAGCCGGTTTTCATCGACAAGCCCTTGGCCTCCACGCTCGAAGATGCGCGCGAAATTGCCAAGTTGGCTGCGGAGGCGAAGGTGCCTTGGTTCAGCTCGTCGTCCCTCCGCTACGGTGCGCTGATGGATTCCGCGCAGCTTCCCGGTGCATTGGGTGTGGATGTTTGGGGGCCGGGTCCGCTGGAGGAACACCATGCGGTGGACCTAACTTGGTATGGAATTCACGCCGTGGAAATGCTCTATACCTTGATGGGGCCGGGCTGCGAATCCGTCACCCGGATCACCGGCGGCACCGACGCCGAGGGGACCGACGTGGTCACTGGGCGCTGGCAGGATGGCCGCGTCGGCACGGCGCGGGTGATTCGCCCGAACAGCGGGTACGGTGCGGTTTCTTTCGGTGCCAAGACCATCAAGATTGGCCGCACCGACGTTCCGCCGTTCAACTACGTTCTGCTGTTGAAGCAGATCACAAAGTTCTTCGAAACCGGCGTGCCGCCGGTGCCGAATTCGGTGACGCTGGAAATGATGTCCTTCATGGAAGCCGCTCAGCGCAGCAAAGCTGCAGGCGGGCAGGCGATGAAGCTTCGGTAGGGGTACGATATTGTCCGAGACCCCCGCTCCCGTCCGCCGGGCGCATTTGCCCGCACTCACCGGACTTCGATTTTTCCTCGCCCTTTGGGTGATCGTCAACCACTTGGTCGGCAAGGGCCACGTCTATGAGCCTGCCGCGCAGAGTCTGCCAGGTCCGCTCCAAGCCATCATGCGCGGCGGGTATCTGGCCGTGCCCACCTTTTTCATGCTTTCCGGCTTGGTGCTGGCCCGGACCTACGGTGCTGTCTCGTGGAATTTCCAGAGCCTCTGGAAATACGGGGTCGGCAGGCTGGCCCGCATCTATCCCGTCTATCTGCTCAGCTTGTTGATCGTCGCGCCGTTCATCGTGAAGGCCCCGGACCAGCCCAAGGGCTGGTTGGTGGCGATGCACTTGACCCTGCTCCAGGCCTGGTTTGTCGGACAATACACCGCCGGTTGGAACACGCCAGCTTGGTCGCTTTCCTGCGAGATGTTTTTCTATCTGGTCTTTCCGCTCTTGGTTGTCGGATGGAGAGGCCGCCGATGGGGGAGTACGCTGGCTACCGCCGCTCTCGCCTGCGTCCTGACGCAGATCCTGTGGGCGTTTGGTGTTTCAGACCAGCTCAAGCCTGTTGTTCACTTGGCGGATTTCCTGATGGGGGTCGCTGTGGCGCGCGCATTGGAACTATGGCCAGAAGGGCGCTTGCCCGGAAAGTACCTGTACGGGGCCGGAATTCTTGGTTCCGGTCTGCTCATCGGCTACGCGCAATATCTGCCTGCCGGAGTATCGGTCACAACCTTCCTCCGCCCGATGAACGCGCTGCTTCTGCTGGGCTTGGCGATGGGGGACGGCTGGATCGCCCGTGCGCTTTCCACCCGTCCGCTGGTGTACTTGGGTAAGGCCAGCTACGGGATGTACATTCTGCACATCCCGATCCTGTGGTGGGCGGTCAGTTGGCGCGGCAATTTGGTCCGCAACTTCTATATTGCCTTCGTGATTGCCGTGTCCTGCGTTGTGTACTCGCTCTTCGAAGAGCCCGCGAACCGCTACCTGCGCGCGCTCGCGGGCCACCGATCCTAGAAATACAACTTCACGCCGAACTGGATGAAGCGCGGCGAGCTGTTGTTGTAGAGCGTTCCAAACGTGGTGCTGTACGCTTGGCGGAGCTGGTAGTTCTTGTAACCTTGGACCGTCGTGATGTCATACGAGTTGGCCGGGGTTCCGTAGAAATTCGTCGGCAACGGCACGCTGAAGAAATTCGCCGGAAGCACACCGTTCACCTTGTAGGAGTTCACGTTGTTTACGATCTGGTTGTAGAGCGCCGTGCCTGCCGGGGTCGTGTACGCTGGCTGGCCGTTCGCCGCTGCCCACGTGCCGTAAGCGGCGGTGGTCAGTGTGGCGGTCGACGGAGCACCCATGAAGTCCGCGCCGCCACCGCTGTTTGGGACAACGGCGAAAGTCGGGTGGTTCAGGGCGTTCAGGAAGTCAAAGCGGAACTGCAGGCGGCGCTTGCTGTTTTCCGACAGCTTGAACGTCTTCTGCAGGGAGATGTCGAAGTTTCCGACCATCGGTCCGCGCGCATTGTCCAGGGTACGGGGCGCATTGCCCAGCGCACCCAGCGCCGGACGGGCGAAGGCCGCCGGGTTCACGTACGGCTGGCAGTTGCCGCCGGTCGGGCAGTTGCGGCTATAAAGCGGATTCTCCAATGGCACGCCCGGGACTATGTTCGGACGGACCGAGTGGGTCAGGTCGCCCAGTTGGTTGGTGTCGGAAATGTAGGGAACATACGGGAAGCCGCTGCTGAAGCGCTCGATCCCGGTCACCGTCCATCCGCCCACCACCAGGTCGGCGATCTTGGAATTGCTCAAGAGCTTGCGGCCCCGCCCGAACGGCAGATCGTAAATTGCGTTCGCATGGACGACGTTGCGCTGGTCGAACGTGGATACGCTTCGGTCGTTCTGGCGCGTGCCGCCGAATGCGACCTGGCCGCCGACCTGCCCGTTCACCGAGGACAAGATTCCCTTGTCGCCACCGGCGCTGGAGCCCGTGTCGATCGACTTGGCCCGCGTGTAGTTTGCCGTGAACGTCAGTCCCTTGGCCGCCCGGTGGACAACATTGATATAGCCGGCATGCCGGATGCTGTTCCCAGCCGAGTCAAACCATTGGTACAGGCTGGAAAAACCGAGATACGGGCTTCCCAAGGTGCCGTTCTGGACGGCGATCACCTTCCCGGTTTGGAGGTTGATCCGGCCCAACGGATCGTTGATGGTCGCGGTGGTGCTCACGTTGTTGGCGATCTGGGCGCTGATTACGCTGGAGTTCTTGGGGTTGATGTTTTCCTGTGGCATGAACAGGTGGATGCCCATGTTGCCCGAGTAGGCCATTTCGACGGTGGTGCTGGCGTTGGCCTGCCATGAAATCGTGGTGTTCCAGTTGTTCGAATACGGCGTATGGTAGTTCGGAGAGACGGCGAAGGCTCCGATTCCCTGCTGGTAGTACAGACTGTTTGCCGTGGCCAGTCCGTTGGACGGAACTCCCCCGGGTCCGTAGATCACCTGGTTGGCGCTTACCGGCGTGATCACCGGCGGATTTTCACCCAGGCGCATCACGCTGTTCGGATTCGCCGTTGACGATGGGGCCGTGCTCGCGTAACCGGCGGTGGCGCTGAAATCCGGTTGGGGTAGCTGCGTGAAGCCGGTGATGGGCACGTGGGACAGGCCGTAGCCGCCGCGAATCGTCACATGGTGGGATTCGAGGAAACGCGGGCTCCAGGCAAAGCCGAAACGGGGCTCGAAATCCCTGTACTGCGGGTTGGTGAGGTAGCGCGAGTTGGCCCCGACGCCCGAAAACGCGAACGGGACAATCTTGGTTGAACTGACCACCGAGCCGTCGGACAGTGTGATCGGGGTCGGCAGATTCGCCGTTGTCGCCAGATCCGGGCGGAACACGCCTTGGTGGTTGTACTTTTCGGTGCGGGGCATCGACAAGTTCCAGCGCACGCCGATGTTCAAGGTAAAGTTCGGGCGCAGCTTCCAATCGTCCTGAATGAAGCCGTCGCCGGCAACCCAGCGGTAGTAGTAGGGAATTGCCACCGGGCGCAGCGTCACGTTGCCGTTGGGAACGCCCAGCAGGAAGCTGGCCCACGGCGAACCGCCCGTGCCCGCGGATGTACCCGCGGAATTGGTCTGGATCGCGCTGAACGGGTACTGTCCGCCCAAAGCCGCGAACAGCGGGGTTACATTTTGGATCGACCGGCTGAAATCGCCGCCAATCTTGATGCTCATCTTGCCCCAAGTCTTGTAAACGATGTCTGAGATGCCGTAGCGCTCCTCCTTGTTCTCCGCGTTGGTGGAGCCACCTTGGCCGAAGCCGGTAGCGGTGCTGCCGCCGCCGCCCAGCGAGGAGCCGGGGAACAATGAGCTGAAGGCCGGGACGCCGCCGGTGGTGATCGAGGGGAGACCCAGCATCGTATTGAGGTTCTGTCCCGTCTTGGCGTCGTACTCCGGTGCGGCGGTATTGCTGAACCGGCCGCGGGTGTAGTTGATGCGGACGTCGTTGATCAGCGTGGGTCCGAAGGTGTGGGTGTCGGAAATCAGGGCCTGTTGGCCCGCGCTGTACACGGCGGCGTTGTTGGTGGGGCTTACCGGGGTGCCTTGGGTTTTCACGATCGGCGTGAGGCTGTAGCGCCCGTAGATGCGGTTGCTGTTGGAAATGGTGTGGTCGATACGGCCGGTATAACGGATTTCATTCTGCTTCAGCTGGCGCGGCGCGAAGATGTTGGAGATCAGGCCATTGCTGTTGAGGTAGTAACTATTGGCCTTGGCGATGTAAGGTACGGTCTTCACTGCGGTCGTATCCAGCAGCGACGGCGGGATGATGTTGCCGGCGAACGGGGTTGCCTTGGTGGCGGGGGTGAACTGGTTGCCGTTGACGATGTAGTTGTTGTAGATCAGGTTGTCGCCGGTCGACGCCACGGCGGTCGGGGCAACACCCTTGAACTGGTCGACGACGGACTGGGGGAGCCAGCCGGAGTTGGTGTTCACCAAGCCGCTGAAATCCCCGGTGCGCATGCCGTCGGTGGGTAGCAGGCCGTACTGGTCCAAGTGGTCGCGGCGGTATTGGGGCTCAATGGCGCCGAAGAAGAATGTCTTGTCCTTGCCGTTGTAGATCTTGGGGATCCGCACAGGACCGCCTGCGGAGGCCGAAAACTGGTTGTACTTGAGGGTGGCGACCGGACGGTTCGTGGAGGCCAGCGTGAACGGCGCGGCGGCGAAATCGGGATTCCGGTTGTACCAGAGAAGCGTTCCTGCCAAGGAGTTGGTGCCGGACTTGGTGGTGACGTTGATGACGCCACCGCCGGATTGGCCGTATTCGGCGGAGAAGGCCGAGGTCAGCACCGTGAATTCCTGGACGGTTTCCGGGGAGAAGCTGGTCATGGTGCGGCCGAGGCTGACGCCGGTGTTGTTCGCGCCGTCGGCCAGCATCAGGGTGCTCATCGGTCGTCCGCCACCGACGGAGAGGTTGCAGCCGGGGCAGGGGGTGACGGAGGTAATCACCGGATCCTCGCTGCCCGCGTCACCGCCCACGTTGGGCAGGGTCATGGCGAGATCGAGGACGCTGCGGTTGACCAGCGGGGCGTCCTGGATTTCGCGCGCCGTGATGGTGGAGCTCAGAGAGCCGTTCTCAGTGTTGATGGTTGCTGCTTCCGCCTCGACCGTGACGGTGGAGGCCAGTGTGCCGGTTTCGAGGCGCACGTCGACTGTGGCAGTCGATGCCGTATCGACCTTGATCTTGTCGACGACGGTGCGTTTGAAACCAGCTGCGTCCACTTCCACGCGGTACATCACGGGGTCGAGTGACTGCACCGAGTAGGAGCCGGCTCCAGAAGTCTTTTCAACAATCTTTTGGTTGGTGCCGATATTGACGACGGTGACCGAGGCACCGGGAACGACGGCTCCGGCGGGGTCGAAAACTGTGCCGGTGATGGCACCACGGTTGGTCTGTGCGGAAAGCGCTGCGGCGAAACAAACGGCAATCGCGACTAGGCGAGTCTGGAACATCAAAAAACCTCTTCTGTGGCGGCCCACACCGCCGAATGTATTGTTTATAGTTTTGCAGGTTGGCGCGTGGGTGGCAAGTGTTGCTTAAAAAACGTTTACGATAGCGAGACACGGAGGGGGGCGACGGGGTATACTAGTGAGTTCGGGCTGTGGCGCAGCCTGGCTAGCGCGCTTGCTTGGGGTGCAAGAGGTCGTGGGTTCGAATCCCGCCAGCCCGACCATGACTCTTTTAGAGTCATTCTATTAGCCAGGAAGATTTTACCCAGTGCGTTTCTGCACACTTCTCCCTTTCTCCAAGATTCCAAACATTCCATGCTGTTCCTCTTCTGTCCAAGCTGCGGCCCTGCGAATCTCGACTACCGATACGTCCGCGGCGTAGAAGTAGAGGCGTAGAAGTAGAAGAAACCTGCAGGAACGCCACCGGAGCAAATATAAGAATCTGCTTTCAGGCTGGAGAACACTTTTGCCTTCGTCCCTTGCTTCTGGACACGGGGATAGCGCCCGAAGCGCTTCTCAAGATGCCGAAACTCAACCTGAGTTGTGACACCCGCCTAACGCCGGTACTTGAGCAAATGGGAATGGGGTTGCCTTTCTACGCTCCGAGCCCGTTGTCAAATTTAGGTTTTCGAGATGAGATCCCACCTTGGCCTGTTGGCGGGTGACCCGTCCCCGGTGCGACGGCTTCAGGCCGTGACGACCCGCAAATCGGGAGCGATTCTCCGGAGATCGTCAGGATCGCTTGTCACCACGCACTGACCTGCCCGGTTCGCGCAAATAGCTACATGTGCATCCGCGATGTCGCTGGTCCCGGTACTTGCCAGAAGCCGGCCGACCGCCGTTGCGTCCGGTCCGTCCAGCGGCCTCAGGTCTGTATCGATTTGCCGGATCAGCCGCACTAGGCGGAACTGCTTTGCGGGGTTCCGGATGGCTTGGGCGAGGGCTGTTGTGGGAACCGTGATCCGCATGTTGCGCTGGCTGGCCCGCTCAATCAGCGCGATCACGGTGCGGCTGTTCCGATCCAGCGCGATCAGCCCGCCTGCATCGAAGGTAAATCCGTTCACGCTGCCCGCCGGTCCGCCTCAATCCGCACCGGCGGAACCGGGGCATCGAGAATCGCATCTGCCCACCCGATTTCGTCCGGTGTCAGCGGACCGCCGGTCTGCCGCAGTGCTTCATCCAACATTTCGCGCCAGCCTGCCGCGTCGGAGAGGCCAACAGCGACAGCGTGTTGCACGAACGCGGAGATACTTGCCGCCCGTCCAGCGGCCACCAGATCGCGAATCTCCCTGAGTTGGCTATCGGGTAGGGTGATAGTGACCTTGACGGTTGCCATACCATTTAGCATACCGTGGAGTTCTTGGCAGCAACCGTTAAAATTCGAAACGGAAACTCCCCTGCACCTGCCGGGATTGGAATCCATACGGGTGGAACGACCGGTTCATGGTGAGCAAACCGTTGCATTGAACACGTCGATCCCGACCCGCAGCGTGCCCCGCTTCTGGGTCAGCTGGAACGTCTTGCGCATGGAGGAATCCATGATCCAGTTGAACGGCCCAAGCCTGTACTGGTTGCGGAACGGATTCAGGCCGTTGTCGAATGCCACCAGCCCGACCAGTACATACTCTCCGCCAAGAGTGCCGATCCGGCAAAAAGGGTTCCAACCGGAACCCATTTGCCCGTCGCCCGCTCTCCCACCCCTTTTCCATTGACAACCAGCCTTCGGTAACCGATAATCGGAAAATACCTTCGCCATCCCCCGTCTGATTTCCGGCGCACACCGTCGTCCCGGAATACGCGTTGACATCCTTATAAACAATCTGAAAGGGGTCCCATGCGCATTTCCGCGTATTGTCTCGCAGTGTGTCTGCTTACCGGCAGCCTGTTCGCCCAAAGTACAACAAGCCTGAACGGTGTCGCGACCGATTCATCCGGGGGCGTCCTCACCGACGTTTCCATCGCGCTCACAAGCAAATCGACCGACGCAAAGCGTACCGCAAAGACGGACGCGCAGGGTCGATATGCGTTCCTTCAAATTCCTCCCGGGAGCTACAAGCTCGAGGCGAAAGCCACCGGTTTCAAGTCTGGGGAAATTGATAACCTCGCGCTGCAGGTGAACACGCCCGCAACCGTCAACCTGGTGCTCCAAGTGGGCTCCGTGTCCGAAACAGTCTCGGTGGTCGCCGATGCGACATTGGTCAATACGGTGGATGCCTCGCTCGGCAACGCCATCACCGAAAAGCCGATCGTCGAACTTCCGTTTGAAGCCCGCAATCCAGTGGGCCTCTTGGCGCTGCAGCCGGGCGTCACCTACATCAACAATGGCAAGGACGACTTCCGCAGCGGTGCCGTCAATGGCGGCAAGAGCGACCAGGGCAACGTGACTCTCGACGGTGTCGACGTCAACGACCAGCAGGCGCGGACCGCGTTCACCTCCGTTCTGCGCGTGACCTTGGACTCGGTCCAGGAATTCCGCGTCACCACATCGAATTTCGGTGCCGACCAGGGCCGTTCCTCTGGTGCACAGGTTTCGCTCGTGACCAAGTCCGGTACCAACGAAATCCATGGTTCCGCCTTTGAATTCAACCGCAACACGCTCACCAGCGCTAACACCTTCTTCAACAATGCGTCCAAGGTCCCGCGCACCGCGCTGATCCGGAACGTGTTCGGCGGCACCCTCGGCGGTCCGATCAAGAAGGACAAGCTGTTCCTGTTCGGCAGCTATGAAGGTCGCCGCGATGCCTCCCAGGCAGGCGCGGTCCGCATTGTTCCCAATGCTGATTTCCGCGTGGGCACCTTCACATACATCCGCAAGGACGGTTCCACGGGCAAGCTGTCGCCGTCCGAGATCGCCGCGAACGCCGACCCGCTGCATATTGGACCGAATGCGGCAATCTTGAAGTACCTGCAGCAGTTCCCGATGCCGAACGACACGTCGGTCGGCGACGGCTTGAATACCTCCGGTTACCGCTTCAACAGCGGCGCGCCGCTCAAGTACGCGACCTACATCGCAAAGGTCGACTACGCGTTGAACAACAAGCACCAGCTGTTTGTTCGCGGCAACCTCCAGAACGACCACGCGACGACCTCGATTCC
>CAITMP010000429.1 GCA_903893525.1 uncultured Acidobacteriia bacterium
CGCTGGATCATGACGTTGCGGGCGAAATCGCTCATGGTGATCTCGCGGAAAAACACATAAAAACAGACGGCGATCAGCAGCGAGGTGACGAATGGAAACGTGAAAGTCGGGCGGTCGTCGCGGTACGGACACATGTGGTCTTACGTTAAAGACGATCTTGCGGCCACATCGGTTCGCGAACGCCGTTCGCCGCGTACTAGCAGCGCGTTGGCCTCGGCGAGGGTCGCGATTCCCCCCCGCGCGCCCATTTTGGTGCAATTCAGCGCGGCCATGGCGTTGGAGAAGCCGAGGGCATCGGCAATCGGCATATTCTGGAGCAGCGCGTAGCAGAAAGCGCCATGGAAGACGTCTCCGGCTCCCGTGGTATCCACGCAGTTGACCACGAAGGCGGGCGAATACACGAACCGGCCCTCGATCAGCGCCAACGAGCCGTGGGCCCCGAGCGTCATGGCCGCAACCTTCATGCCGTGCCGCTCCTGGATGGCGGTAAGGGCCTTGAACGGGTCCTCGATACCGGTCAGCCGGGCAGGGAACTCGGAGCTTGCGACGAGGTAGTCGATAAACGGAAGGACCCGGTCGAACCCGGCATAGAGCGTGTCGACGTCGGCCGTGACCGGAATATCGTTGGCCGACGCGATGCGCGCCGCCTTCTCCACGGCCGCCGTGTCGTGGCAATCCACGTGGAGAAGGCGGGTGCCGATGATTTGATCCGGCGTGACTTCGTCGGGTTGCAGGGTCAGGCAGTCGGCGTGGTTCCAGAAAACGGTGCGTTCCCCGGTGGCCTCGTCGATGACGATGTAGGCGGACTGGTTGGGGCAATTCGTCCTGCGGCGCACGTCGTCGATATTGACGCCCGATTCCTCAAGGCTCTCAATTTGCAGCTGACCACGGTAGTCGTCCCCCACTGCGCCGATGTACTTGGAGCGCAGGCCAAGTTTGGCGCAGGTGACGATGGCGCTGGCCATCTGCCCGCCGACGGAGTAATGCTCGTCGGCGAACGGAACCTTGCCCCCGTAGGCGGGGAAGTGCGGCACCCGGAAAACAGTATCTGTGGCGTTGAGGCCGATGCCGGTGACGTCGAATGTTGGTGTGGTGGGCTCAGCCATTGGACGGAGTCCTGAAGTGTTTGCTCAATTTCAATCCCTGGTGTTGGTATGAGGATCCGATGCCTTCGCCGTACAGGACTTTCGGGCGCTCCAGCAGTTTTTCGTATACGAGGCTGGCCACTGCCTGGCCATCCTCCAAAATGAATGGAACTTCGTGCGACCGGACTTCCAGCACGGCGCGGGTGCCGTGGATTTCCCCGTGCCCGTAGCCGAAGCCGGGGTCGAAAAATCCGGCATAGTGGATGCGGAATTCGCCGATCGTGGGGTCGAAGGGTACCATTTCGGCCGCGTACATGGCCGGGATGCGCACTTTTTCGCGGGAGGCGAGGATGTAGAAATCCTCGGGGTCCAGAATCAACGTCCGGCTCCCGTTGCGGTGGATCGGGTCAAAGAAGTCTGCCGGATCGTAGTGGTTGATCCGTGCCAAATCGATCAGCGGGGCGTGTTTGCGGGCCTTGAAGCCGATGACCGGGGCGTCGGAAAGATCGACGGAGAGCCGCAGTCCGTTCTGGATCATGGGTTCCCCACGGCTCAGGTCTGGGAGGTAGATCAGGGCCTCCTGGTCTCCGAGCGCGCGCAGCACCATGTCGGTGGGCATGTATTCACCCTGGAAGAGGCGCAACTGGGAAAGCCGGTCGCCCTGCCGCACCACGATGCTGAACGTGCGGGGCACGACTTCGGCGTAGAGGCGGCCCTTGTAGCCTGGCGGAACGATTTCGAAACGACGGCCCTCGTCGGTGATCAGACGCGTAAAGACATCGATGCGGCCGGTGGAGCTCTTGGGATTCGCCCTGCCCGAGACATTGTCCGGGAGATTCAGCTCCTCCTGCAATGGCACGATGTATACGCAACCTTTTTCGAGGACGGCGGGGTGGGAAAGGTCAATTGTATGGAGCCGGTATTTTTCCAGTTTGCTGGTGACGGTGTCGCTGCCTGTGGCCAGAAAGCTCGCGCGCACCCGGTAGGCTTCCAATCCCAGACGCAGGTCGATTGACGACGGTTGGACCTGTTCGGGGAGTACCGGATTCCGGGCACGAATGGCACCGGAGGCGATCAGGGCTTCAAGTGATTGCGACGGCAGTACGCCTGCCGGTTCTGGTCCAGTCATGTCTGGTGGCTTCGGGTCTTTGCTTTCGGCTCGCCGCTCTTGGGGCTGGTTACTTTATGATGACACGGGTGCTGAAAGGCATTGGTATAGTCGGATCATGGCATGGTCCCCGCGCAACTCGATTTTGACTGGCTCTGTTGTTGCTGCGGTGATGAGTTTGGCTGGATGCGGCGAAAAGCACCTGGCCACCAAGCGCTGCGTGGACGAGTCCGGAACCGTGGCGGACAATGCCAAGTGCGAGGCACCGGCGGATTCCCAATCGAGCCCGCGCCCGGCCCACAAGTACGCATGGGTGTACGCACCCG
>CAITMP010000430.1 GCA_903893525.1 uncultured Acidobacteriia bacterium
CCCATCCCGGTCCGCGACATGAAGAAAGGCCTCACGCGCGAACAGCACTTTGCGCCGGGCTCGATTCTGAATCTCGAAGTCGATACCGCAAATCCGTTGGGGCGCGGCGCTTTGGCCTTGAATCACGGCTTCTACCTGAACTCGCCGTTCTTCCAGCTCACCGAAGGTTTCAGCTCGCAGAATACGACGGTGGTGGCCCGTTACCCGAATACCGAGGTTCTGGCCTCAGGCTGGCTCCGCGGCGAGGATTTGATGGCCGGCCGCGCGGCGGTCGTTTCGATTGATTTGAACCCGGGCCGTATCGTGCTCTTCGGCATCCGTCCCCAACACCGGGCACAGACCCACGGGACGCTTCCGTTGCTCTTCAACGCGATCTACCGGTCCGCCGAAGCCCGTTAGCAGATAAAATAGGCGGCTGACATGAACAGACGGCAATTTCTGGGTACAACGCTGCTGGCAGCGGCGGCCGCACCGGCTCAAACGACTCCACCGAACATCCTTTTCATTTCGGTGGACGACATGAACGATTGGGTGGGCTGCCTGCGCGGCTACCCCGGCGTCAGTACTCCGAACATCGACCGTCTCGCCAAACGCGGGGCGCTCTTCGCCGACGCCCACTGCGCCGCGCCCGTCTGCAACCCCTCGCGCACCGCCCTGTTCACCGGACTCCGCCCCTCCACCTCCGGCATCTACAACAACGACCAGTATTGGCGACCCGCGCTCCCTGACACCGACACCATCCCGGCCTACTTCAAGAAGCACGGCTACCATGTGGCCGGTGCCGGGAAAGTCCTGCACCACGTCGCCGGCTTCAACCCTCCCGACCAGTGGGACGAATTCCAGCTCCAGGTTTTCGACGACCCGTGGTACCGTCGCGCCGATTGGTACCCGTGGAACACGAGGATCCCGGCCCCCAAGAACCACCCCTACAACGGGATCAAGAACTTCGTCGGCGAATTCGAATGGGGAGTCCTCGAACAGCCCGAGGACCAGTACGGCGACCAGAAAGCCGTCGCCTTCGCCCGCGACTTCCTCCAGCGGAAGCACACCAAGCCGTTCTTCCTGGCCGCCGGCATGTGGCACCCCCACATCCCCATGTACTCGCCGCAGAAATATTGGGATCTCTACAACGGCGATAAAACCCGTCTGCCCGAAGTGCGCGCCGACGATCTGGACGACGTTCCGGCCGTGGGCAAGGAATTCGCCGCCGTCCGCCGCGAGGAACTGGAGCGCATCATCCACGAGGACAAACTGAAGGAGTTCGTCCACGCCTACCTGGCCGCGATTTCCTTCGCCGACGCACTGGTGGGCGAGGTTTTGGACGCACTGGAAGGGAGCGCCTACGCCAACAACACTCTGATCGTCTTCTGGTCGGACAACGGTTGGCACTTGGGCGAGAAGCAGCATGTCCACAAATCGACTCTATGGCAGCGTTCCACCCACGTGCCGCTGATCATTGCGGGGCCGGGTGTTCAAGCCGCAGGGACCACGCGGACCCAGCCCGTCAGCCTGCTCGACCTCTACCCCACGATGGTGGAGATCGCCGGCCTGCCGAAAAACCCGCGTCTGGACGGCACCAGTCTGGTTCCGCTGCTGCGCAACCCGCAGGCCAAGCGGCCGCCGACCGTATCCACCTACCTCCCCGGCAACCATGCCGTGGTGAGCGAAAAGTGGCGCTATATCGTCTACCACGACGGCGGCGAGGAGCTATACGACCGCAAGGCCGACCCCAACGAGTTCACCAATTTGGCCGGCAACCCCAAGTTCGCCAAGGTGAAGGCGGAAATGGCAAAGTACGCCCCGAAATCCAGCGCACCAATGCGGCCCGAAGTCACGGCGTACGATTTTGACTTCAAGACCTATAGCTACAAGTTGAAATCGCCAGCGGCCAAGTAGGGCGGGGTCGAGGCACCTGCCGCCGCCAGCGTCGCCGCGAGTTCCCGCAATCCGATCACCTCGACTTCCGCCGACAGCGCGTAGCGCTCCGTGCCCGAATTGACTAGGAACCGCCGCGTTGGCTGCAGATCCTTGCAAGCCTCGTGGAACCCCCGGCCCGGCTTCGCCGAAAGGCCCAGTTTGACTTCAATCGCCCAAAGCCCCTTGCCGGGGATGTCCAGCAGCAGGTCGATCTCAGCCCCGGCACTGGTCCGGTAAAAGGCGGCGGACGCGCGCTCGGGAGCCGTGGCGATTAGGTTCTGGATCGCAAAACCCTCCCAGCTGGCACCGGCGACGGGGTGGCCCATCAACGCCTCGCTGTCGCCGATACCCAGGAGGGCATGTAGCACCCCGCTGTCGCGCACATAGACCTTCGGGGCTTTCACCAAGCGTTTTCCCACGTTGGCGTGGAACGGCGTGAGGCGGCGGACCAGCATCAGGTCGACCATCAGATCCAAGTAGCGGGCCACCGTTTTCCCGTCCATCGCAAGACTTCGCCCGATTTCGGCGGCGTTGAAGAGTCCGCCGTGGTTGTGTGCCAGCATCGTCCAAAACCGGCCCAAGGTTGTGGACGGAATCCGCGGCACCATCTGCGGGATGTCGCGCTCCAAATAGGTACGAATGAAGTTCGTCCGCCAGTCCATGCTGCGGGAGTCCCTCTCTGCGAGGAAACTGTCTGGAAAACCGCCCCGCACCCACAGGGCCTGTTGCGCGGAGGGCTCCAACTCAAGCACGTCGAACGGCGAGAGCTCCAGGTACGCGATGCGGCCGGCCAAAGTCTCCGACTGCCGCAGCAAGTCCGCCGAAGCGGAACCCAGGAGCAGGAACCGCCCCGCCCGCTTGCCGCGTTTCCGGCCCTGGTCGATCAGGCCGCGCAGGACTTGGAACAACTCCGGGGCACGTTGCACTTCGTCCAGAATCACCAGCTTGTCCTCGTGCTGCGCTAGATAGAATTCGGGGTCGGCCAGCTTCTCGCGGTCGCGCGGGGACTCCATGTCCA
>CAITMP010000431.1 GCA_903893525.1 uncultured Acidobacteriia bacterium
AGGAATGCCACGAGAATGCCGACGTAGCCGTAGCCCGCGTTCAATGCCTCGTTGCCACGGCCATGGACGGCGGCGACCTCGATCATCCCGGCGATACCGGCGCAGGCCCCTCCGAGGAAGCCGGATATGACCGCGATTTTCCCGACCGGAAGGCCGACCAAACGGGCGGTACGGACGTTGCCGCCGGAGATTTTCATACTGAATCCGAAGGTGGTGCGGTCGACGAGGAACCATGCCAGGGCACAGGCGGCCAAACCGAGGATCAAGCCGTAGTGGACATGGGTCCCGGCGAAGTAGGCGATGCGGTGGTCGGCGGCGAGCGGAAATGTGGCCGGGCTGTTGAAGCTGGAGGGGTCCCGCATTGGTCCCTCGATCAACTGGTTCATCAGGGCGATCGCGATGTAGTTCAAGAGCAGACTGCTGATTACGGCGCTGACGCCACGATAGTGTTGCAAGGCCGCGCTGGCGGCGATCCAAATGCCGCCGCTGACCATCGCCGCGACCAGCATCGAAGCGAGCGAAAGCCAAGGGGGTAGCGATTGCGTGGCTAGTCCGACTGCGATGGCACCCAAGCCGCCTGTAACCACGGCACCCTCATTGCCGATCACAATGATGCCAGCCCTTGCGGGCAGCGCGGTGCAAAGACCGGTTAGCAGGAGGGGTGAGGCACGGACCAAGGTGTTCTGCCACGAGTACCAGCTGCCGAATCCGGCACGGAAGATGGAGGCATAGACCAGGAGCGGGTTGACACCGAGAGCGGCGCAGAAGACCCCGAATACGAGCAGCCCGGAGGCGATCGCGCCGAGCGGCACCAGAATGCTTTCGAGACGTTTCAGGGTCGAACTGGTCATCCGCGCGCCGTCCCGTCCACACCTTCCACGAGGTAGTTCATCTTGTCGAGTTCCACGTCCTCGATCTTCAAGACCTTGCCAGCGGGAATCGCGACACCGCCCTCATTGGTCTTGAGCGGACCTTTCCAGATGTCGAGCGTCCCGTTGAGAATTGCCGCTTTTGCCTCGGCGACCCGTGTACGGGAGGATGCTGTGACGGACGGTCCAAACGGGGAAAGGCGGCAGAATTCGTCCTTGAGGGTGCCGGTGAGCCTCCTCGGTATGGTGCCATTGGTGACGGATTTGCCCTCCCGGACCAATTCCGCAATGCGCTGGTACACGGTGCCCCAGTGCCACTCGGCCCCGGAGAGGAAGCCGTGCGGCGCCATTTGGATCTGGTTGAACTGGTAGCCGCAACCGAAGACGCCACGGCGCTCGGCGGTCTGCACAATCACGCGCGGCGAGCCAGTATGGCCGGTCAGGACGTCGATTCCTTGGTCGACCAGGCTGCTTGAGGCTTCGGCCTCGCGGACGGGCAGCACCCAATCGCCGGTGAAAACCACCTTGGTGGTGGCACGCGGGTTCACACTACGGGCTCCCAAGGTGAAGCTGTTGATGTTGCGGAGGACCTGCGGAATCGGCTTGGCGGCTACGAAACCGATTTTTCCCGTGCGGGTGGCCAGACCTGCAAGCATGCCTGACAGATATTCCACCTCGTCGATGAAGCCGAAGTAGATGCCGATGTTTTTGGGATGCTTCCTTTCGTCATACAAACCTCCGCAATGGAAGAACTGGACTCCGGGGTTCTCGCGGGCCATTTCGATGGTGAAGGGGTCGAAATGGCCGAAGGAGGTTGCGAAAACCACGGAAGCCCCATCCTGGTGGATCATGTCGCGCATGGATTCCTCGGCGACCACGGTTTCGGGAACACTCGATTCCTCCACGGCCTTGATGCCGGGCATTCCGGCGAGGGATGCCTTGCCGTCGGCGTGGGACTGGTTGTAGCCGAGATCGTTCTTGGGACCGTTGTAGATGAAGCCGAGTACGACCGGAGCCGGGCTGGACCGTGCCAGCCTCGGTGCGGCCAGTGCGGTGGACAATGTGGCACCGAACTGCCGGCGGTTCATCGGTCGGCGTTTCATTGGTAACCCCAGGCGATGGGGGCGGAGACCGCTCCTAGGCGCTCCAGTTCGTAGGCAACGCGGAGCAGTTTGGCCTCCTGGAAGGGTGCACCGATGAGCTGGATACCGATCGGCATGTGGCCGGGGCGATGGACCGGAACCGTGACGACCGGCAGGCCGACGAACGAAATCGGCTGCGTGAAGATGCCGATGTTCGGGCGCGAGGGCATTTCGACGCCGTCCAAAACCATGGCCTTTTGGCCGATTTTGATGGCGGGGCACGGGGTGGCGGGTGCCAAAATCACATCGACATCGCGAAAGACCATCTCGATCTGTGCGCGGAACCAAGCGCGGAAGCGCTGCGCGAAGTTCACCCAGGCGGCGGGCACAAGGGCACCGGCGAGGAAGCGGTTGCGGGTGTTCGGGTCGTACTTTTCGAGCTGTGTCCGCAGGTCGGCGAGGTGGTGGTTGCCGCCTTCGGACGCGGTGATG
>CAITMP010000432.1 GCA_903893525.1 uncultured Acidobacteriia bacterium
CTACGGATCGGGACACGAAAGAGCGCGACATGGGTTCCTTCCATTTTAGCCCCTTTGGTGGTGGGCCGGGGGTACCCATGTTGGAACTATTGCCCCCAACTTTATAAAACATAAAGCATGCTACGCTTGAATCGTCGCGATGTATAAGGCGTTCTTCGGTCTCGTCAGCAATCCCTTCAATCTGAGTCCGGACCCGGCGTTTCTATACCGGAGCCCGCACCACGAGGAAGCGCTCGCCAATCTGATTTACGGCGTGCAAAGCCGCAAGGGTTTCATCGTTCTCACTGGCGAAGTCGGCACAGGCAAAACAACCATGCTGGAGTGCCTGAGAGACCATTTGGACTCCCACCGCATCCCGTTCGCCTTCGTCTTCAACTCACGTCTCACGCCTGACCAGTTCTTCGAAATGATCGCGTACGACTTGGAACTGCCGTGCCAGCGGACTTCCAAGACCGAAGTTTTGATCGCTTTGAACAATCTGCTGCTGGAGCGTACCAATCAGGGCCGCACCACAGCGCTGATTGTGGACGAGGCGCAGAACTTGGATTGGGATGTGCTCGAGGAAATTCGGCTGCTGGGAAATTTGGAGAACCGGCGCGGGAAGCTGCTCCAGATCATTCTGGCCGGTCAACCGGAATTCCAAGCCAAACTGGAGCAGACCGAGTACCGGCAACTCCGCCAGCGGATCGCGCTACGCTGCAACCTGCGTCCGTTCAATCTGGACGAAACCGGCGAGTACATCGCCACCAGGCTTGCACGTTCCGGCATGCGCAACCAGAAGGTGTTCCCCTTTCCCGTTCTGGAACAAATCCATGCCCGGACAAGGGGCATTCCCCGCTTGATCAATTCGGTTTGCGACAACCTGCTTCTTACGGCTTTCGCCATGGAAAGCCGGGTTGCCACGATCGAGATGCTCGACGAGGTCTCCCGTGACCTCCAGTTGGAGTTCCAGACCTCGGTCCAACTGACCTCGGCCTAGTATTCAAATCCCGCCCGGACGAGGACGACCCCGAACTCAGCGCCGTTCGCAGCCTTGTACGGGTGATCAACATTCATCTCGACGATCGTAAAACCCGACTTGCTGATTCGTCCCGCAGCGACCGGAAACCGGATTTCGTTCATGCCGACATGGTTCAAGACATAGCTACCGACGCTTGTACCGTTGACCAGGACCTCTAAATTGCGCGCCCCGCCAGCGGCCACCTCGTCGGAAACCCAGAACTTGGCAGTGAAGAACGAATCGGCCGGGTACACGTCGAACTTGAACTTCGCCTTCGGGTCCGTCCAGCGGCCCGGATCGGGGGAGTCGCCGTCCTGAAGGCCCGAAACGACGTAGGCTGAATGGTCCCGCCGGCTCATGTCCATTTCCCGGCCAACCGTGTAGGCCTTAAGAATATGCAGGCGGACCGATTCCCGGATATCGTGCGTGTCCAACTCCTCGTAGCGCCCGGCACCCAAGGCAAAGACATGGTCGTATTGCCAGGGCAGGCCGGCCTCCGGTTGCTGGTCGGGCGGACCGAGCAGGCGGTGCACCACGATGGTGTGGTCGTTGTACATCAGCCGGACATTGAACATCAGGTCGTACGCGCCGACTGGATAATCGTCGGACACGAACAGCAGGCGGGTCTTGGGTGGAAGCTTGGGGAACTCGGCGCGGAACTGGCGCGAGAACCGGGGCTCGGGAGCGATGTTGGGGTCAAAATAGGGTGGCCAATTGACCAGATGGAATGCCGTGGCCGCTACCGCTACGCAGGCAAAGACCAGCCCCCCGAATTTCGCCGGGACACCAGCCAGATCAGCCGCGCGGAAAACCAAGCCTGCAACGAAGAGGCCCAAGCCTAGTTCCGGCACGTACAACACATAGCCCGGACGGCTTGCGATCAAAGCCACAGGCGTCACCGCGACAAAGAAAAACACCAACCCGAACGCGACAGCCCGACTCCGGGCGACAACTGCCAGAAACACCATCGCCACCACGATTCCAGCGGCGGTCGATGGCTGGAACGCCTCCGGGCGATACGCCAGCATCCCGAAATACTCCCCGAGCCTGGTGAGCCACAGGCCAAGGTCGGCCTTCGGATGGTAGGCAGGCGTCATCACCAGTTCGGGAGTTTTGTTGACACGCAAAAGCACAAAAACGAGGGCCATGGCCCCCATGCTGCCGAACAGGGGCGCTATTTCCCGGACCCAAGGCAGCAACCGTCGGCCGCGCCATGCACCGGGCAGAACATAAACCAGTTCATAGCAGCCCAGCAGAGCCACCAACGCCACACCGCTCTCCTTGGAGGCCAGCGCCAGAACGAACAACAGGCATAGCCACGCCGACCGGCGAAACCCGGGAGCAGGCCCCTCGCTTCGCCATTCCGCATACAACGCCACACCCAACGCCGTGAACAGGAAACATAGACGGTCGTAGATTGTCCCGGCGCTGAGGTAGAGGTCTTGGAATCGGCCGTGGACAAGCGTCAAAGAAAGCGCTGCCAATGCGGGCCAGACTGCTCCCTGCAGTACCCGGTAGAAACGGGCGGCCAGAACAGCATTGCCGGCAAGGAAGAGCCAGCAGAAGATATACAGGGGTTCGGGATGGAAACCGAACACCGTGTAGAACACCCGGTAAATAACACCGCCGAGAGGCCTGTAAATAGGCGTCCAAAACAACGGCACGGCCCGGCCCAAGCGCCATGGATTCATGTTCCACGCGCCGTAGAGGTTCATCATGTCGTCCCCGGAGTAAAACATGAGCATTCCGCTCCAGGTAAACCACGCGAACACAACCAGCAGCGCCGCAAGGCCAAACCGCTGCGACTTCGACATCATGATGCCCAAATCAAGGCTTGGAGACCTTTTTCTTCACGGGAACGGGTTTCCCGGTCTTCGCAGCCGGCCCACCCAGTTGAATTTCCTCGACGTAGTCCTTTTCCTGCTCCGACTCGGCGGTGACCGTTTCAGGCATCGGCGGTGGCTCCTTGGCTTCGGGGGCTTTGAGCTTGCAACTCGCCGCATCCACTAGGAACGATGCGACTGTATCCCATTTCTCGCCGTTCCGCCGCTCCACCATCCACGCCGTTCCGACCGAATTCACCTGCAGGCGCAAATCGGTTTGGGTGTTTGCAGGGGGTGCCTTTTTCAAGATGGGCATCCGGTCGCTGATGCTGCGCAGCATCCAGCCTTCGCCGCCCGTCTCGGACTCGTAGTCCAGATATCGGCCACCGGGCGCGGACTTTCCCGCATCCACCACCATTTCGCCGTGGGTGGCGGTGTCAAACCAAAAGCGCTGGAGGGCACCGGAGCCCCCATCCTCTGTGATCGGCCGGGCCCGCCACGTCTGGCCACCATCACTCGTAACCAGAAAAAACGGATCGCGCGGCAGCGGATACTGGTTCTCTCCAGCTGTCCAGCCATGTTCCAAATCGTAGAACTCCACCTGTTCCAAGGCCGATCCCCGGCGACGCTTCACTGGCTCGCGCCAAGTGGCACCGTTATCGTCACTGGCCAGCAGGATCGACGCCAGCGTACCCGACTGGGCATGCAGGTTTCCCGACACGAACAGCTTCTTGCCCGCCGACGCGACTCCGCTGAGTTCCAGGAAAATGGCACAAGGCTCCTCCTCGGTGCACAGCAAGCCTACCGATTGCAGTTCCTCCTCGGCGCACTCGAAGGGTACTTGAAGCGGCTTGCCAGTGTTGCGCAGGACGGTTTCTGGAGTTTTTTGCACAGGAGGTTGCTGTGGTGCCGCACTCAGCAAGACCGCGGACAACAAGGCAAATGGAAGAAGTTTGGGGGTGCGGGCGTGCCCTTGGGTGAATGGGGTGGACGCGCCCGCGTGTCGTAACGGGGATGTGCCTGATAGGGCGAGGTTGTGTATGTGAAGGTTACGCATGTCCCCAACTTTTCTTTAGATCTCGAACATACCCTCAAACAGAACACTTGTCAGGTAACGCTCGCCTGAGTCGGGCAGGATCACCACAATCGTCTTGCCGGCAAATTCAGGCAACTTGGCAATCCGTACCGCCGCCGCGGTCGCCGCGCCACAGGAAATACCGCACAACAGGCCTTCCTCGCGTGCCAAACGGCGGGCCATTTCGATCGCTTCGTCGTTGGTCACCTGCTCGACACGGTCCACGATGGACAGGTCCAGGTTCTTCGGCACAAAACCGGCACCGATTCCCTGGATTCGATGCGGACCGGGCTTTACGGTCTGGCCTGACAACGTTTGGGAAATGACCGGGCTGTGCGTCGGCTCGACGGCCACCGAGGTGATCGCCTTGCCCCGCGTGTTCTTGATGTGGCGGGAAACGCCGGTGATGGTGCCACCGGTGCCGACACCGGCAACCAGAACATCAACGCCGCCTTCGGTGGCGGCCCAGATCTCCGGGCCGGTGGTCTGTTCGTGGATCAACGGATTTGCGGGATTGTCAAACTGCCCCAACAACACGTACCGATCCGGATCCGACGCAACGATCTCATGCGCCTTCGCGATCGCCCCGCCCATCCCCTTGGCTCCTTCGGTCAACTCCAATTTCGCCCCGAAGACGGACAAAACCTTGCGGCGCTCCATGGACATGGTCTCGGGCATGGTCAGCGTAACCTTGTGGCCGCGGGCGGCTCCCACAAAGGCCAACGCGATGCCCGTGTTGCCGGACGTTGGTTCCACGATCTCGCGTCCACCGCCCAGCAAGCCACGCTTTTCGGCGTCCCAGATCATTGACGCACCAATGCGGCACTTTACCGAATACGCCGGATTGCGCCCCTCCACCTTCGCCAGGACCGTCGCCTGGGCCCCGTCGGTAACACGGTTGAGGCGGACCAGCGGTGTCCCCCCGATGCTGAACGAATTGTCTGCGAAGTACATGATTTCCTTAGATCTCCCAGTTCGGTACAAATCGGTTATGCTTGTCGTTCCAGTCGCGCACCAGTTGCGCAAACGTTGCGTGGTCCAACACGGAATCCAGCGCTTGATCCACCGAGTCCCAGACTTGGGAAAACGGTCCCTGCGATTCCCGCCGCACCTTGGAGCGCTCCTCGTTGCGGCCTTCCACAAACCGCAAAACGTCTCCCACGGTGATTGACTCCGGACTCTTGGCCAACAAATACCCACCCTCGGCGCCCCGGCGGGATTCCACAAATCCGCCCTGCTTCAGACTCGCCAGGATGAGTTCCAAAAACTTCTGGGGAATCGACTGGCGGCGCGCAATCTCGGCAATCTTCACCGGCTCCCCGGAGTTGCGGCAAGCTAGGTCGAAGATCGCCTGCAACGCGTACTCGCTCTTCACAGAGATGTTCACGCGCTAAGGTCCCCAATCCCCATACACTACTAGAGATTAGTGGAATCCGCGCCCAGCGTCAAGATCTTGTATTCGGGCCGACCGTTCGCGGGCCTCCTCTAGTACCATGGGGCCGTGATGCTTTTCCGTTTTGCGACGCTCTCGTGCCTGCTGGCAGCCCCCGTTGCCGCCCAAGTAGCGACAGCGACTCCCATAAAAGTTGTACTGGTTGGCGATTCCACCGTCAACGACGAAGGCGGCTGGGGAACCGGCTTCCGGGACACGCTTGGGAACGCCGTGAAGGTCGTCAACCTGGCCCTCAACGGACGCAGTACAAAGAGCTTTCGCGATGAAGGGCATTGGCCCGCCGCACTGGCCGAAAAGCCGGACTACATTCTGATCCAGTTCGGCCACAACGACGTGCCGGGCAAGGGTCCCGACCGGGAGACCGACGCCGCCACCTCCTACCGGGACAACTTGGCACGGTACGTGGGCGAAGCCCGTGCCGCCGGGGCCAAACCCATCCTGGTGACGTCGATCGTGCGACGCGTCTTCACTCCTGCGGGCAAGTTCAAGCCCGATTCCTTGGTTCCGTACGTCGAAGCAGTCCATGCCGTCGCCCTGGGCCTGAACGTGCCCGTGATGGAAATGTACGAACGAACCCGTGAACAGGCCGAGCAACTCGGCCCGGAAGGCTGCGCGAAACTCAACGCCGTCACCAAGGACGGAAAGCCCGATACCACGCACCTCGGGCCGGAAGGCCGCAAACAGGTCGGCATCCTCGCCGCCAGGGAATTTGTGAAATTAGTGCCGGGTGCCGGTAAATGACCGTTTCCGAGATCGAGGCAATAGTTGGCGGCTACCACGGCGATGCGTTCCGCGTCTTGGGCCCCCATCCTGTCGAAGGCCCGGACGGCTCAGTTGCCTGGACTGTAAGGGCATTCCTGCCCCAGGCCGAGTCGGCGAACCTGGTTCTCGACGGTGATCGAACGGTCCCGATGGAAAAGCTCCACCCGGGAGGCTTTTTCACCGCTGCATTTCCCCGCGATCCCGCCTCGTACAAGATCCGCTTCCGGGATTACCACGGCGGCGAATTCCTGGTCGACGACCCCTACCGCTTCTGGACCGTCATCACCGATTTCGACCTGCACCTGCACTCCGAAGGCACGCTTTCGGAATCGTGGAAGACCTTCGGTGCACATCCCATCGTCTTGGATGGCGTCCAAGGCGTGCATTTCGCAGTCTGGGCGCCGAACGCCGAATTTGTTTCGGTCGTCGGGGCGTTCAACGATTGGGACCCGAAACGCCATCCCATGCGGCTTCGAAACTCCGGCGTATGGGAGATCTTCCTGCCCTGCGCGTCGGAGGGCCAATCCTACAAGTACCTCGTCAGGGGCAAGCTCGACGGACACCAACAGTTGAAGTCCGACCCCTACGGGTTCCACGCCGAGGTTCCCCCCAACACCGCGTCCGTCGTGACCAGCTTGGAGGGCTACGAATGGCGCGATGAATCGTGGATGGAGCGCCGGGCCGCAGGCAACGTGCTGAACGAGCCAATGTCCGTCTATGAAGTGCATCTGGAATCCTGGATGCGCGGCAACGGCGGTCGCAGGCTCACCTACCATGAATTGGCCGGAAAGCTCGTCGAATACGTGGCCAGCCGTGGCTACACGCACATTGAGCTGCTACCGATCCAGGAACACCCGTTTTCGGGATCCTGGGGCTACCAGGTCACCGGCTATTTCGCCCCCACCTCACGCTACGGCAGCCCGCATGATTTCATGCATTTCGTCGACTCCTGCCACCAGGCCGGCATCGGCGTCATCCTCGACTGGGTTCCGGCGCATTTTCCCCGGGACGCCCACGGCCTTGCGCGATTCGACGGTACCGCCGTCTACGAGCACGCCGACCCACGCCAGGGCGAGCACCCGGACTGGGGCACCCTGGTCTTCAACTACGGGCGCAATGAGGTCCGGCAATTCCTGATCTCGAACGCCCTGTACTGGCTCCGGGAGTACCACATCGACGGGCTGCGTGTGGATGCGGTCGCGTCCATGCTGATGCTCAATTTCTCGCGGAAGCCGGGACAGTGGCTGCCGAACAAGTACGGCGGGCCGGAAAACCTGGACGCCATTTCCTTCCTCCGGCGCTTCAATGAGCTGGTCCATGAGGTCCCCGGCGCAGTCACAATCGCCGAGGAGTCGACATCCTTCCCCGGCGTCACCCGTCCGGTCTGGGCCGGTGGCCTCGGCTTCACCATGAAGTGGAACATGGGCTGGATGCACGACATGTTCGACTATTTCAAGGCCGATCCGATCCTGCGCAAATACCACCACCTGAAGATCACCTTCAGCCTCATGTACGCGTTTTCGGAAAACTTTGTGCTGCCCGTCTCGCACGACGAAGTGGTCCACCTGAAGAAGTCCTTGTTCGGCAAGATGCCGGGCGATGAATGGCAGCGGTTCGCCAATGTGCGGGCGTTCCTCGGCTACATGTTCACCCACCCGGGCAAGAAACTGCTGTTCATGGGCTGCGACATGGGAGATCCAGCAGAGTGGAACGACGGTGGACAGATGCCATGGGGTCTGCTGGAGAAGCCGCTCAACAGCGCGCTGGCGGTCTTCGTCGAAGCCCTGAATGCCCTGTACCGGTCGGAACCGGCACTCCACGAGGATGATTTCCGATCCTCTGGTTTTGAATGGATCGACTTTTCAGACGTGGAGCACTCGGTCATTTCTTTCCTGAGGCGTGGCCTGAAGCCGGAGGACGAGGTGGTGGTGGTCTGCAACTTCACGCCAGTCGTGCGCTATTGCTACGACGTGGGTGTGCCTGCGGAGGGGCATTACCTCGAATTGTTCAACTCGGATGCGGCCATGTTCGGTGGCAGCAACCAAGGAAATCTGGGGGGAGTTCAGACCAGTCCATGGGCCAGGCATGGCCGGGAACAGTGCATCACGATCACATTGCCTCCGTTGGCCGTGCTGGTCTTCAAACGCGAGGCGGACTAGATCGCAACGAACCGGGCGTTCTCCCGGTCCTTGCGCACGTGGTCGACATCGAAAACCTGGTTGTGCACCACAATCCAAATGCCCGGCGGCAGGATTCTGGCCGCCAGCAAGCTTTCAGTCAGATTCTGCAATCCGTCGGAACGCTCGAAACCCAGCGGGGTCATCGCGCCGGTCAGCACCACCGGGTGTTGCGGATTTTGAATCCGGGCTTTGAGCAACCGGCCGGTCTCCACCATTGTGTCGGTCCCGTGCGTAACCACCACGGGAGCTTCCGCAACTTTGATCCGTACGGCGGCAAGGATCAGCTCCCGGTCCGCATCGGTCATTTCCAAGCTGTCCTTGTTCATCAACGAGGCAACTTCGATCCGGATATCGGGCAGCCGCAGGGACTGCAAATACCGGTCGATTTTGGACGCGGCATTCTCCACTTTGCCCGACGATTCGGAATAGACTTTTTCGATCGTGCCGCCGGTTGTGACGATGTGGATCTTCATGGGATAGAGGAACTTTAATTATCTCCGAGTGTCGAACCGGGAACGCTGCGGCTGTACCACTCGTACTCTGTTCCATGCGGATTCTTGCTGCTCTCCTGTATTGCTCGATTGCCTTGGCCCAAGCCCCCGTGCCTGAAGCAGTGTCCCCGGATGCCAAGGCCATCGTCGTCAAATCGCTGGCAGTCGACAACCGCAACCAGGAACTTCTGAACCAGTACACATACAAGATGCTGCAGGTGGAGCACCAGTCGGGTAAGGCGGATAAGACCAAGCTGTTCGAATTCTTTTCGGTTGTCGGGGAGCAGTTCCGACTGCTAACGGAAGTCGACGGCAAGCCTCTGACGGTGGCGGAAGCGGCCAAGGAACATGCAAAGCTGGACGCCGCCATCGAAAAGGCAAAGGGGCTGTCCCCGGAGGAGCGGCAGAAGCACGCCGCACAACATGCCCGCAACCGCGCCAAGAACCGCGACCAACGCCAATACATCCCCGAGGCTTTCCAATTCCAACTGCTCGGCGAGGAGGAGATCAACGGACGAAAATCCTGGAGGATCGAGGCGCGCCCAACCGGAACCTACAAGGGGCCCCACGCCGACCTGCTCCGCAACATGGCCGGCACTTTGTGGATCGACCAGCAGGATTACGAATGGACCAAGGTGGAAGCGGAGTCCCTCGGGACGATCTCGTTCGGCTTATTCCTCGCCCGGTTGTCAAAGGGGGCCCGGATTTCCTTCGAAAACCAGCGGGTGAACGGTGAGCTCTGGGCCCCGCGCCGCGTGGCGGTCAAGGCCTCCCTGCGGTTGGTACTGCTCGCCAAGACCGGCGAGGACTTGGAGATTACCTTCAAGGACTACAAGAAGTTCCAGACCGACGCCCGCATTGTCAGCACGGAACAGTAGTTATTTCACGAAAACCTACTGCCCGAGGCGCGCCCGGGCATGTGGGGGCTATCGAAACGGAACTTCGACCTCGAAGTAGCTGCCGGGCGTTGCCGCGTCCACAGCTTCAACCACCCTTTCAACGTACCGCCGGAGGACCGGCCATTGCGCGTTCCGCAAGGCCACAATCGAAATTTTCCGGGTTGCCAGGTTCTGCTGATACCGCATGTTTTTGTCCGCCGTCACGAAGAGGTCAAACCCCGCGTTCTCGGCTTCGTTCAGGAGGTCGCCGTTCACCAGACGGTCCCAGCCACGCTCGACGGCTTCCACTACCACATGCCCCTTGAGGGCGTAGCGCAAGGGGGCCGGTTTGCTGTGGTCAAACAGGATAAGCATTCGCCGCTATTCCGTTCCTGCTTTTCTGGGAGGGCTGAAACGGATCAAGGCTCCGCGCTGCGAACTCCAGCACCGCTGCAATCTGCTCCCGTCCCAAATGGAACCATTCCATGATCTCGTCGATGGTCGCCCCAGCTTGAAGATTCTCAAAAACGATGGAAACCGGCATGCGCGTGTCCTTGAACACCCATGCCCCGCTGACCTTGCCGGGAACACTTTCGACCGCGTGGCACTGCGACCAGTTGAGATTCGCCATAATCTGCGCTCCTTCCTCTCAAGCTTATCGTGTCGGCCAACCGTGACGACCGTATGACCGCCTTCAATCAACAGGCGCAGTTTTTTGCGGAGCACTCTCGTCGAAGATAACTCTCATCCGACCCGCCAATATTCCCGTGGGGTCTGTGTGCTGCGCGCGGCGAAGTTCAGCACCGACTGCACTTGATCGCGCGTCACGTGGAAGTTTTCCAGTATCTCTTCAATGGGCGACGTTTTCAAATTCTCGAAAATCGCCGAAACTGGAACCCGCGTATCGCGAAACACCCATGCGCCGCTTACCTTGCCGGGGATGCTCTCCACAACAGGGCATTGTGACCAATCCAGATTAATTGCCATGATCTGCGCTCCATCCTTTCAGGTTCTCGTGTCGGCACACTGTACGGCATTTCGGCTCCCTTGTCATTTGTTCCGCGCGGCGCCGCGCGCAGCCTGTCGTGCACAGGCAACATACGTCGCGAGATGTGGTAACCTGTTCGAGCCTGAATTTATGATGACAAAAATTCTTCGACCACTGGGTGCTCTGGCGATTCTTGCCGCCACTGCATTTCATGCAAATGCGGGTCCGATCACGACACAGCCGGCAGGTCTGGCTCCGGGGGGTCAGTACCGGCTGATTTTTTACACTGCCGACCAGTACACTTCCACCTCGTCGGACATTGC
>CAITMP010000433.1 GCA_903893525.1 uncultured Acidobacteriia bacterium
ACAAGGACAATAAATGGGTCGTGGAAATGGCCATTCCTTTCAGTTCATTGAGTAAAGGCGAAACCAAGAACTGGATCCCAAATGCCAATGTGGAAACCTACGTCTACTGGAGAACCCAGCCAGGACTCAAAACAGAAGCGGGCGCAGCGGCCAAGTTGAATGAGAAGATTCCGGGACTCCGCATCGCCGGGAAGTTCCGCCAAGACTTCGACTACGATACGGAAATGCTGAGGGAAACCGGCACGGTCGGCACGGACAGCATCCACGCTTGGGCGGGACATTGGGCGGTCGGGCACACAAGCCCAAAAATGCGCTGGAAGCCCCGCGTTTTCGCAGAATTCAACTACGCCAGCGGCGACGCAAATCCAAAGGATGGCATCCGGGGCACCTTCGACCAGTTGTACCCATCGGCCCACGACAAAACCGGCCTCGCCGACCAGGTAGCCTGGAAGAACATCCGCGATTTTAGAACAGGCGTCGAGACCAAGCCAGTCAAGAACGTGACGGCCAATGTGGTTCTTCACAACTGGAATCTTGCCAACAAGTTCGACGGCCTGTACACGACCGCCAACGCGATTACGGCTCGGTCGGCAACCGGCACCGCCGGAACACATGTGGGGGAGGAATTGGATATCCAGGGCAGCTGGACGATCTCCAAGCCGCTCCAGGCCAACTTCGGGATCGGGCACATCTTCCCCGGCGAATTCCTGAGGAAAACGACTCCCGGCAATGGGTATACCTTCCCTTATCTAATGCTGCTCTACAAGTTCTAGCCTTGGGAGGTAGTCGCGATAACGTCGACTTGAGAATCTGTCATTACTGAGCTCGCGGCGGGCAAACAGTGTCTCCCGGTTTCAGCAGGTCGTCGATTCCAAAAAGGGAACTGGTGCTGGGTGTTACCCAGCAATTGACATCTTGCCAGCAAGCTCTGGTACTATCAAACTGTGAAAACGACGGTCGATCTGCCAGAGACATTGCTGGAAGAAGTGCGAATCGTGGCAGGCCAACGCGGATGGACAGTTAGGGTTGTATTCGAAGAGAGTCTGCGGGCGTTCCTGAACCAGAATCCGCCGACACTGCCGACGGCATTCCGGTTGGATCATACGATTGTGGGCGGGAATCAGGCCCCGGATATGACCTTTTCCGAAATGCTCGCCGAGACCGATCCGAATCGACTCCGGAACCTCCAACCGGAGTCCGCTCAATGATCGCGGTAGACACCAACATTCTTGTATATGCTCACCGGGCCGAGTCTCCTTTCCACGCTAGGGCCGTGGAACTCTTGGACCAGTTGGCCGCCAGCGGCATGCCCTGGGGCACGGTCTGGCAGTGCGTCCACGAGTTCGCCTCGGTCGTAACCCATCCCAGGATTTACCGGCCGCCGTCGACGGTCGACCAATGCCTTTCCGAGATCCGGAACTGGCTCGCATGCCCAACATTCCGGTGCATTGCGGAGGGCCCCACACACTGGGCAACTTTGGAAAGAGTTCCGGGGGAAGGCCGAATCCACGGCCCCCAGGTGCACGACGCCCGAATAGCCGCAGTCTGCATCGCCCACGGAGTAAGTGAATTGTGGTCAATGGACCGCGATTTCAGCCGCTTTCCTTCATTGAAAGTTGTGAATCCGCTCTTGGACCTTGCTCCAAGACGACGCGATCACACCTCCGGTCCGCGCTAGGACCGAAGTATGGTTCCATATCGGAACGCCACAACAGTAGCGCCATAAACAATGCTTTTACGACCCTACTGCAGGCACTTCGCAAGCTCAACATCGACGACGCAACCCTTTACCCTGGCTTGGACGGATTTTCGAGATCGCTGAATGCCGCTGTTGAGATCCAAGAACGGGAAAACTGGCCGCGCGTTTCCCAGGCGACGGACCGGGAGGCGTGGGTAAAAGAGGAATAGCGCCGCCACGAGTCTTGTCTACCACCCGTAACCGCTAACTCCCAAAACCCGCTACAATATCCATTCGGAGCCCCCGAATGCCACCAACCCAATTCCGCCCCACCCGCCGCAACATCCTCCAGCATTCCGCCGCAGGATTCGGCCTCCTAGGACTCCGCGGAATCCTCGCCGCTGCTGAGACGCCGACATCCACCCCCGCCAACCCCCTGGCCCCCAAGGCCCCCATGTTCGCCCCCCGCGCCAAACGCGTCATATTCCTCTTCATGCACGGCGGCCCCTCCTCCATCGACACCTTCGACCCCAAACCCCGCCTCGTCGCCGACCACGGCAAGCCCATCCCCTTCAAGCGCAGCCTCACCTTCGGCGAAGACGGTGTCAAGGGCCTCATGAAGCCGCTCTGGGA
>CAITMP010000434.1 GCA_903893525.1 uncultured Acidobacteriia bacterium
GAAGGGTGGCTGGATTTTGCGCCTCGGGCATCGCCTTCACCTTCGGCTGGAGCGTGACAACGTCCTTCAGATACCTCGCCCCGCCATAGATCACGACCTTGGCGAGCATGTCGTGGCGTTTCAGGGCATCCACCACATCCTGTCCCGAAATCCTCTTGCTGTCCACATAGACGCCGATCTTCCCGTGCGCAAGTGCCAAGGCCTCGTCAAAAGTGGGAATCATCGTTCCAGCCCACTCGGGCCCCATCTTCAGCCCGACTTCCAACTTGCGCAGCTCGTCGAACGTCATGGACGCCACATCTCCCTTGCCATTCGTCATGCGGTCGACGTTGCCATCGTGCATCAGGACCAGCTTGCCGTCGGACGTTGTACGCACATCCAGCTCGAAATAGTCCGCACCTGCGTCGATGGCTGCCTGGAACGCGGCGAGTGTGTTTTCGGGATGCCGGAGATGCTCGCCGCGATGCGCGATCACCACGACATGCTTGGACTGGGCAGAAACTGTAACCGCCAATCCGAAAGTCAAAAGCAGATAGGACAGAGCTCTGTTCACGCCGCAAGTGTAACAACGGCAGGTTTCGACAAGATGAAATCCGCCAGTTTCGAGCACAGGTTGAATCCAACAAATGCTTCGTGCTACATATGAGGTGTACTGTCGGCGGCGTTTTGCGGCTCTGTCCAGAGCGGATGAAACCTGCGGGCGATACAGGCACTTGGACTCCCACGTCCGCCCCCGGTGCCAACAACCATTCAAAACATTAGGAGTTTTGATCCCGCATGGACTCCGACCGCAAATACAGGCAGCACGGCTACAGCGACAACGCTGGCAATCCATCCTCAAACGGCACCGGCCAGAAGCCGAAGCCCCAGGGCCCGCGCCCTTCCATCGACGTCACAGGGCCGCGGCTCCCCAGACTGGTCCAGAACGTCACGGCCTCGCGCTGTTATAACTGTGCGACCGCACTACTGCCCGGCACCGACTTCACCGGGACCTGCCCGAAGTGCGCCGCCCAGCTACATTGCTGCAAACAGTGCACTTTCTTCGAATCCTCCACACGCTTCCAGTGCCTGAAACCAATCCCTGCACGGATCGCGATCAAGGATCAGAAGAACGAATGCACCTTGTTCTCCCCCAAGGTCACAGTGGCCCGCGATGGCAGCGCATTGCAAAACGGCAACGGGAACGGCAACCCGAGCATCTCCACGCGCCAGGCACCCACCGTCAACTCGCCGGCCCCCACAAGCGCCGCGGACGCTCGTGACGCCTTCGCGCGCTTGTTCAAGCCCGGCAGTTAGACCGAGGACCACCGGCGTGCCAACGCGATATGTCGCCCTGCTGCGTGGAATCAACGTCGGGGGCAAGAATAAGATGCCGATGAAGGATCTCGCCTTGGTCTTTGAGTCCGTCGGCTGCTCGGATGTTCGTACGTACATCCAGAGCGGGAATGTGGTTTTCACCTCTTGGCGTTTTGAATCCGAATTGCGCATCGAACTGGAAACCGCCATCCACCATCGATTCGGATTTGCGGTGCCAGTCGTACTGCGCACCCGCGACGAACTCCAAGGCGTTCTACCCGCAAATCCCTTCCCGGAAGAGGAAAGTCACGTGATGTTCCTTGCGGACCTGCCAAGCCCGGAAAGAATCGCGACCCTCGACCCCAACCGCTCCCCCGGCGACGCCTACACAGTGATATGCAGGGAAATTTACCTTCATGTTCCCAAGGGCGCTGCCGACACCAAGCTCACCAACGCCTATTTCGACTCGAAGCTCGCGACCGTCTCAACCGCACGGAATTGCCGAACAGTGGCCAAAATTCTGGAGCTGATGGCCTAGACCACCCTAGTGTGCCGACGCCTTCTCGGCACCCAAGCCGGTATTCGCCCGCACTTCCATCTCCGCAAACTTCGCGGCGGACTCCGGCTCGTTCCCGGCCAGCGTGCCAAGCCATGCGCCAAGGAAGCCTACAGGAATGCTGACAATCCCGGGATTCTCCAGCGGGAACAGGGGCTGCGCGTGGATCAGGTGCGTTTGGTCGAGACCCATGATGCTGGGGCTGACCACGATCAGCACCAGCGAACTCACCAGCCCCGTGGCCAGGCCCCAAATCGCGCCGGAGGTATTGAAGCGCTTCCAGAATATGGAAAACACGATCACCGGCAGATTCGCCGATGCCGCCACCGCAAAGGCCAGACCCACCAGGAAAGCCACGTTGAAGGTCGGCCCCAGCAGGATCGCAACAGCAATGGAAATCGCGCCGACCACGAAAGCCGTGATGCGCGCAACGCGGACTTCCTCTCCCGGAGCGCGTTCTGTGCCGTGGTGGATCACGTTGGTATAGAAATCATGCGCAAAGGAAGTAGAGGCGCTGATCGTGAGTCCCGCTACCACCGCCAGGATTGTCGCGAACGCGATCGCCGAGATGAACGCGAAAAAGATGTCGCCCGCCAGCCTTTGTGCCAGCAGTGGGGCGCTCATGTTGATGCCTCCGTGGGTCTTGATGAAGTCGCCGCCAAGAATGGTGGCGGCACCGAAACCCAGGAAGGTCGTCATGATGTAGAAGGTGCCAATGATGAACATCGCCCAAACAACGCTGATCCGGGCGGTCTTCGCGTCCGGAACCGTATAGAAGCGGACGAGGATGTGCGGCAGTCCGGCGGTACCGAAGATCAGCGCCAAGCCCAGGGAAATCAGGTCGATGGCACCGTACGGTGGTTTGTAGCGCAGGCCGGGCTCCAGAAAATTAACCACCTTGCCGCCGGACTGCACGTGCGCGATGGCATCGAAAAACTCGGAAAGGCTGAAGTGGAAGTGCGCCAACACAAGGACGCTCAACAGCACCGTCCCGGCAATCAGCAAAATCGCTTTGATGATCTGCACCCACGTGGTTGCCAGCATGCCGCCGAAAACGACGTAGGCCACCATCAGGATCCCCACGCCCGTGACGGCACCATTGAAGCCGATCCCCGAGCCTTTCAGCAGCAGCGCGACCAGCGTCCCCGCCCCCACCATCTGGGCAATCATGTAGAACGTGGACACCGTCAGCGTGCTCAGGGCCGCCATCGCCCGGACAGGGCGCGGGTTCAAGCGGTAGGCCAGCACATCCGCCATGGTGTATTTACCAGCATTCCGCAGCGGCTCCGCAACAACCAACAGCACGGTTAGATAGGCCACCAGCCAGCCCACCGAATACATGAAGCCGTCGTAGCCCTGGAAGGCGATGATCCCGGCAATTCCCAAAAACGATGCGGCGCTCATGTAGTCGCCAGCCACCGCGATGCCGTTCTGCCAGCCTGTAATGTTGCGCCCGGCGGCGAAAAAGGCCGCCGAGCCCGAGGACTTCCGCGCCGCCCAGTACGTCACCACGAGGGTGATCGCGATGAAGAGGACGAACATCAATAAGGGGGTAGACATTACTCCGACTTCTCCAGGATCTTCGCTACGGTCTTGTCGAAGCCGTTCGCGGCACGCACATAAAGGATGGCCACAATCCACGCCATAAAAAATTGCGACAGGGCGAACAGGTAGGCGACATTGACCGGTCCGAAGACTTTGGTCTTCATCAATTCCGGAAACCAGCCCACCAGGATCGGCAGGGCGAAATAGTACGAGCTGAAGAAAACGCAGGCCGGGACAATGAACCTCATCTTGGCCGCAATCAGTTCGCGGAATTCTGGAAGGCGCTCAATGCGCTCCCATTCGGTGGTGGTGTGGGTCTGCTTACTCACAGGGGTCTCCGCCATTCTACATGGCGAAGGGCGAATGGCGCTGCGACAAAAGTGTTACACCGCGTCCGGGCAAATCCCGCTAGCCTGAAGTCAGATGCAAGTCACTCCCTTTCCGGACAGCAAGCGCTTCAATTGGCAGACGGCGTCATTCATGGCGTTCTTCCATTTGGGTGCGATTCCGGCCCTGTTCATGTTCAGCTGGCGCGTCTTCTTCGCCACAGTTTTCCTGTACTGGGTTTCCACCGGACTCGGAATCAGCCTGGGCTACCACCGGCTGCACACGCACCGGTCGTACAAGATCCCGCTCTGGCTCGAACACGCGTTCGCAGTCTTCGGGACCTTGAACATGGAAGGGGGGCCGATCTTCTGGGTCGCAACCCACCGGCTGCACCACCAGAAATCGGACCAGCCCGGCGACCCGCATTCCCCCCGCGATGGCGCTTGGTGGGCCCACTGCGGCTGGATCATCACCGGCGACGTGAAGCACAACAACACGCGGTTGATGGCGAAATACGCGCCGGATCTGGGCCGCGACCCCTTCTATGTTTGGCTGAACACGTACCACTGGGTGCCGATCGTTGTCCTCGCCGCAATCCTCTACGCCGTCGGCGGCGCACCGTTGTTCTTCTGGGGCGTCTTCCTGCGGGTGACCTTCGGCTTGCACGCTACTTGGCTGGTGAACTCCGCAGCCCACATGTGGGGTGGCCGACGCTTTGAGACCCGCGACGATTCCCGCAACAACTGGATGGTCGCGCTGATCTCGTTCGGCGAGGGCTGGCACAACAACCACCACGCCTATCCCACCTCGGCCCGCCATGGCCTTGCGTGGTACGAATTCGATCCGTCCTGGCTTCTGTTGCGCGTTTTGCGCGCAGCGGGAATTGCCAAAAACGTGCGCGTAGCCCAACTTTCCAATCCGCTTTTGGAACGCGAAGCGGCCTGAGTTCGCGACCGCTAAAGAATTCCGTATGGTGCCGCGCTACTCTGGAGCCATGATCGCCTATGGTCGGAGGAAGTCCGTCGCGTTCATTATCGCGATGGGCATCGGCCTGATCATCTTCGCGGTTCTGCTTTATTTCGGTCGTGTCGTGTTCGACTGGCGGGCCGGGCTGCGGCTCGTGCTCGGCATCATCATGCTGTCGGCCATTATCGCCGGCGTGGCGCTCAACACCATCTTTCTGATCCGGGAAATCCGGCGCAATGAGCAACACGACGCTTTCATCAATGCCGTCACGCATGAATTGAAAACACCGATTGCCTCCATCCGTTTGTATGTGGAAACGCTCCAGACGCGATCCGTCGAAGAACATAAGCGCAAGGAGTTCTACGGCATCATCCTTCGGGATAGCGACCGCCTGCTCGGCACCATCGAGCAAATCCTGCAGACCGGCCGCATCGGCTCCGGCAACAAACCCTCGCACGTTTCCCAGCTGAACCTGTCGGAAATCGTGGGCGAGTGCGTGGCCCGAGCCCAAGTCCTGCACCACGTTTCCATGGAGGCCATCCAGTACACCGCATCCGCGCCGCTGCGGATCATGGGCGATCTGGACGAGGTGAAGGCCGCGATTTCCAACTTGCTCGACAACGCGCTCAAGTACTCGGGAGCCGGTGCCCGTGTTCTGGTGGAGGCCGGTGCCGAGGATGGCAAATACGCCTCCGTCCGGGTCAAGGACAACGGCCCCGGTATTCCCGACTGGGAGCTCAAGCGGATTTTCAAACGCTTCTACCGGATGGGCGGCCCGCTGGCCATGCGCGTAAAGGGTACGGGCTTGGGGTTGTTCATCGTCCGCTCGGTCGCCCGCCGACACCGTGGCAAGGCTTGGGCGGAGAGCGCCGGGCCCGGTCGCGGCAGTACATTCGTCCTGCAGTTCCCTCTGGAAAAATAGAACAGACGAATGAAGCGGATCTTGATCGTTGAAGACGAGATGCACTTGGCCGAGGGCCTGCGGTTCAACCTCGAACAGGAGGGCTATTCGGTCGAGGTTGTCGACAACGGCGAGGACTCCCTGGACTTGCTCACCGGCCCGGGCAAGAAACACTTCGACATCGTGGTGCTGGATGTGATGTTGCCCGGCATCAACGGCTTCACCGTCGTGTCCCGCATGCGCCAGGAAGGGCAGTACGTGCCGACGCTGGTATTGACCGCGCGCGGCCATTCCAATGACGTGTTGGAGGGCTTTGCCGCCGGGGCCGACGATTACTTGGTCAAACCCTTCGAACTCGATATCCTGATCGCCCGCATCGCCGGCCTGCTGCGACGCGGCGAATGGCTCCGCCGCGATGCTGTCCAGGGAACTCCGCCGCCGCCCGCTGAACCCGAAAGTTCCTTCAAGTTCGGCAACATGACCGCGTTCTTCGACCTGCTGGAACTGCGCACCGACGACCGGATCGTGCCCCTCACACTAATGGAAATGAATGTGCTGCGGTTCCTGATCCGCAACGAGGGCAAACCTGTCTCGCGCGGCAAGATGCTGGAGGAGGTTTGGGGATTGCGCGAGGATACCGACACCCGCGCCCTCGACAACTTCATCGTCCGCTTGCGCCGCTACATCGAGCCCGATCCCGCCAAGCCACGGCATTTGCTAACGGTGCGCGGCGTGGGGTACCGCTTCGTGGCATTTCCCCCGCCGCTGGACTAGCGGACGCCGATACTGGAAACACGATACTGGAAGCATGGACGCCCCTGTCAAACGACTCTCCTCACGCCAGGTCTACGACGGCAGAATCGTCAAGATGTGGGAGGAACAGGTTGTCCAGCGCCACGGCACGGAAGCCACCTACGAACGCGTCGAAATCAAGAGCGGTTCCAGTGTCCTCGCCATTGATGAAGACCTGCAGGTCCGACTGGTGCGCGAATGGAAATACGCGCTGAACCGTGTGACGCTCGAAGTCGTCAGCGGCGGCATGGAGTCGCACGAAACGCCGGAGGAAGCAGCGCACCGGGAGCTCAGGGAGGAGGTCGGACTGGTTGCCGCCGAACTGATTCCCCTAGGCTGGGTCGATCCGTTCACCACGATGCTTTCCTGCCGCAACTACCTCTTCATTGCGCGGGGCCTGACGGAAGTCCCCCACGAACACGAGGAAGGCGAATCCATCGAGGTGGTGCGGGTACCGTTGGTAGAGGCCGTCCGGCTGGTGGAGGCGGGCGAAATCACGCACGGCTCCAGCTCAGTGCTCATTCTGCGGGCTTGGGCTAGATTCGGCCCGGCCCGGCAGTAAAATCTTTCCGCAGGAAATCGAAGTCGCACCCTTCATCGGCTTGGTTGACATGTTCCAGGAACAACCACCCGTACCCGCGCTCGTAATGCGGCTTGTGCGAGGGCCGCTCGGCTAGACGCCGCGCGATTTCCTCATCCGGGACATGCAGCGTGATTTTGCGCCCCGCAGTGTCCAGTTCCACTTCATCGCCGGTCCGCACCGCCGCCAACGGGCCACCCGCAGCCGATTCCGGAGCCGTGTGCAGAACCACAGTCCCGAAACTCGTCCCGCTCATGCGCGCGTCGCTGATCCGCACCATGTCGTTCACGCCCTGGTCGAGCAGCGCGCGCGGCATCGGGATCTGCCCCCACTCGGGGAATCCCGGGGCGCCCTTGGGACCGCAATTTTTCATCACCAGCACCGTGTCCTTGGTCACCGGAAGGTCCGGCGAGTCGATCACGTCGTGCATCTCCTTGTAGCTTTCGAAAACGAACGCCGGGCCCCTGTGCTGCAACAGATGCGGTGACGCCGCCGTATGCTTGATCACGGCCCCGCGCGGAGCCAGGTTTCCGCCCAGCACCACCGTGCCGCCCTCGCTCGAAATCGGATCCGACGCCGGACGCACCACATCACGGTTCCAGCACAGAGCGCCTTCCACATTCTCCCGGACCGTTTTCCCGTTCGCGGTCGGAGCATCGGCGTGCAGAAGCGGCAGCACTTCGTTCATCACTACTGGAATCCCGCCCGCCTCGAACAAATCCTCCATCAGGTAATGGCCGGAGGGTTTCACGTTCACGATGCAGGGAGTCCGCCGCGAAATCCGGTCGAACTCATCCAGCTTCAGGTCGATCCCCAACCGTCCGGCGATGGCCAGCAGGTGGACAACCGCGTTGGTTGACCCGCCGATTGCCATGTTGACCGTGATGGCATTTTCAATCGCCTCGCGCGTCATGATGTCGGACGGCTTCAGGTCCTCCCACACCATGTCGACAATGCGCTTGCCACTCTCCTCGGCCAATGTGAGGCGTCGCGAATCGGGCGCGGGGATGGCCGCGCAGCCTGGCAGGGTCATTCCGAGAGCCTCAGCCACGGACGCCATGGTGCTGGCCGTGCCCATCACGGTGCAGTGGCCCGCCGAACGCGCCAACCCGCCCTCAATCTCGCACAGTTCGCCTTCTGTAAGCCGACCGCCGCGATAGAGGTCAAACAACTTCCGCCCGTCCGTCCCGGCACCCAACTTGCGGTCCCGCCACTGCCCGCTCAGCATCGGCCCGCCGGTGACGACGATTGCCGGCAGGTTCGCGCTCGCCGCCCCCATGATCTGCGCCGGTGTGGTCTTGTCGCAGCCGCAAAGCAGCACTACGCCGTCCACGGGATTGGCACGGATCGATTCCTCCACATCCATCGACATCAGGTTGCGGAACAACATGGACGTGGGCTTCATGAACATCTCGCCCAGCGAGATTGTCGGGAACTCCAAGGGGAATCCGCCCGCCCGCCACACCCCGCGCTTCACGGCCTCCGCCACACCTTTCAGATGTGCGTTGCAATTATTCAACTCACTCCAGGAATTGCAAATGCCGATGACCGGGCGATTCTCGAAAACATCGCGGGTAAACCCCTCCGAACGCAGCCACGCCCGTCGCGAAAAATTGTAGTATTCCTTGCCCGACCACCACGACTGACTTCTCAATACCTTGCTGCGCGACTCGTTTGGCATGTTTCCAGGTCCCTACCCAACATATCCCACCCTCGGGAACGAGGAAAAACATCGCAACACGGTCCTTCACAATTGTTTCGCGGATCAATCACCGTTCTGTAACGGATTTAGTTTTACAAAGGTTGCATGAGGTGTGATGCATGAGGTGCGGCGCATGAAGTGCGATCTCCACGTCCATACCGTGCACTCCGGCATGTGCACTGTGCCGGTGCTTTCCCGCGTTTGCAGGGAATCCTACAACGACGCCCTCGAAGTCTACGAGACCTCGAAGCGTCGGGGCATGGACCTGGTAACCATCACCGACCACGATTCAATCGGCGCAGTGGAGGAATTGCGCCGGTTTCCCGACTTCTTCCTAAGCGAGGAAGTCACCTGCACGACGCCGAGCGGCACGGAGATGCACGCCGGCGTTTACGGAATCAACGAGCACGACCACATCGAACTGCAACGCCGCCGGACGGACGTCGAGAGTCTGCTGGCGTATGTTTCAGAGCGCGGTCTGTTCATTACCGTCAACCATCTGTACTCGGGCCTGACCGGCAAGCGGACGGATGACGATTTCGCCATGTTCGCCTCCGCCTTCCACGGCGTCGAGACGCTGAACGGCCAAATGTTGGCGACCGCGAACCGGATGGCTGCGGAATTCGCCGCCCGCTACCGGAAACCGGCGATTGGTGGCAGCGACTCGCACACCATGGCGGGAGTCGGCCGGACATACACCGAAGTGAAGGGCGCGACCACCGTCCAGGAGTACCTCAGCGGTTTGGCCGCAGGACACACTCTGCCCGGTGGAGAATCCGGCAACTACATGAAGTTGACCAGCGCGGTTCTCGCGATCGGGAAGTATTTTATTGCGGAAAAGCCTTGGATGGTTCCTGCTGTTGCGCTTTTCGCAGCCGTCCCTGTGGCAACTGCCGTGAACTACGCGAAGGAATTGAGCTTCGCATGGCAATGGGGCAGCAAGCACCGCGCCGCCAACACCTTGGCGTCGCCCGCTATGGAGCTGATCCGGTGACCTTGGCCCGAGCAAAGTCGACGCTCTCCGCGCCCGACCACAACCTGATGCGCCGCGTGAACCGCTGGCGTGCTCCCAAGTGGTTCCGCACATGGATGATGCTCGCGACAAAGGCTGGCGACGGCTGGCTTTGGGCGGCAATCGGCATCGCCGTGCTGCTGTCGCCCGCTCCCAACCGATTCCGGGCCGTGGAGTCCTGCGCGTGCGCCATTGCGTGCGGCGTCGTTCTCTTCCACAAGGTGAAGCGGATCTTCTGCCGTCTGCGTCCCCGCGATATCGAGCCCCACTGCTGGGCGAACATCGTGACCCGCGACAAGTTTTCGTTTCCCTCCGGCCACTCGACAACGGCATTTGCGGTTGCCCTGTCCCTGGGGTCCTTCTATCCCGAAATCATGCCCATACTCCTGGTGCTCGCGGCGAACGTGGCCGTCTCCAGGGTGATCGTAGGTATGCACTTTCTGAGCGATGTGCTGGTCGGATCCGGTGTTGGATCCCTCTTGGGCTACGTTGCTTACCGTTTCGCGGTCTAAGGTGCGCCGGGCACATGTCCCGGGCATTTTGGACCCGATCTGGCGAATAGGCGGGGGTTCCTTACCGTGGAGCTCCCTGCTTAGCCGTTTGGGATTCGCCAGCCCTGTGTTACGCTCAGGAATTCATCCGCCCAACGAATGGACTCCAAGCCCCCGAATTTCAAAGAAAACTTCCTCCTCGCGCGGCATGTGCTGCTTGTCGCAGCTCCTGTAGGCGCGCTCGTCGGCACGGCTGTGGCGGCCTACGACTACGTGGTAAATGTGGTCCTTTGGGAGCGCTTCCTCAACACCTTCCCCCCTTTGGCGCTATGCCTGCTCCCCATCGCCGGGATGTTCTTGACCGGCCTGATCCTCAGCTTTTTCCGCGTTCCGTCGTCCTCAATGGCCGACGAAGTGGTACGCGCCTACCATCGCCCTGACGCCGGCATCGACTACAAATCAGCGCTCCCAAAACTCGCGGCCTCGGTGGCAACCATGGGATTTGGTGCCAGCGCGGGTATGGAGGGTGCCAGCAAATGGCTGGGCGGCACCATCAGTTCCTTCGTCCAATCACGACTCAACCGATTCCCCGCCCTCGCGTGGATGCACGGACGGGTTGAAACCACACTCATCGCCGGTGCCGCAGCTGGAATCAGCGCCATCTTCCGCGCACCGCTCACCGGTGCGATCATGGGCATCGAGTCGCCCTACAAGCGGGACATGGCCCACGACGCACTGATCCATGGCCTGGTCGCTTCCGCGACAAGCTACGCGGCGTTCATATTCTTCCGTCCAGCCACGCCGTACTTCCCTATCCACTTCACATACCAACTCGATGGTGGGGATTTGCTGCTCTGCGTGCCGCTTGGAATTGCCGGAGGCTTGGCCTCGCACGCATTCCTGGGACTCCTGTGGTGGATCAAGCGCTTGTGGGCAGGATGGGGCGCGCCGCGCTTCGTGAAAACGCTGGCTGGCGGCGTCATCGTCAGCCTGATCGCATTCGGAGCAAACGCATTGGTAGGCTCGCCGGTGACCCTGCATTCGGGACTGCCCGTCGCCAACCGGCTGCTGAACGGCAAGTTCACTTTGACGGCGATCCTGATCATCTTCGTCGCAAAAATGCTGGCAACGTCGTTCACGTTCGGATCGGGCGGCGTCGGCGGACTGTTCGTACCTTCGGCAACAATCGGTGCCGCCCTGGGCGCTGCATTCGATGCGGGATTCCACCCGAGCCACCCCGGCGTTTTCACCCTGATCGGCATCGCCGCCTTCACGGGGGCCAGCTACAACAGCCTGTTGTTCGCGGCGGTGTTCGTGGCAGAAGCCACCGGCAACCCGGCCTTGGTCGTGCCGTCGCTCATCGCGTCCAGCACGGCATTCCTGGTTTCAGCCGGAATCTCGAACTCCGAATCGCAGCGGCACCAGCGCGTAGGCGTCTGAAGGGACCTATTCCAACTCCAGCCCGGATTCCTTCAACGCCCGCCAACCGCCGTCCAGCGAAATGGCATTCGTGTACCCCATCCTGCCCAGGTTGTCAGCAACCAACGCCGACCGGAACCCGCCCCCGCAATACAGCACAAGGACGGTATCCTTCTCCGGCACCCTGGCCTCCACGTCGCGTTCGATAATCCCTTTGCTCAAGTGGACCGCCCCCTTGACATGTCCGGCGGCAAACTCATTGTCCTCACGGACATCCACCAACACGTGCGCCAGACCGTCGGACAACATCTTCTTGTAACCGTCGATATCGGTCTCGGCGACGCGCGACTTCGCGTCGTTCACAATGGCAAGGAATCCTGGGGCGTGCTTCATGTTCCTACTTTACCCTGCTGAACGCCTTATTCCACCCGCGAAATCCGGGCACCTACGCCGGACAATTTCTCCACGATGCGTTCATACCCGCGGTCGATATGATAAACCCGGTCGATAACGGTCTCGCCCTTGGCCACCAGTGCCGCCAGAACCAACGACGCGCTGGCCCGTAGATCGGATGCAATCACCTCGGCACCGGTAAGATTGCTCCGGCCTGCCAGGATCGCCTTCCGTCCATCGATGCGGATGTTCGCACCCATCCGCCGCAGCTCCTGCGCGTGCATGAACCGGTTCTCGAAGATGGTTTCCGTAATGATCGAGATCCCGTCGGCCTGGGTCATCAACGCCATGTACTGGGCCTGCAGGTCGGTGGCGAAGCCAGGGTACTCTTCGGTGGTCATGTCCACCGGCAGGATTGTTCCACCCGGCTCCACGCGAATGGTGGTCGGGTCAACCGCCGAGACCCTCACGCCCGCAGCCGAAAGCTTGTCGATCAGCGCGCCCAGATGCTCTGCGACGCAACCCGTAACGGTGAGGTCTCCGCCGGTCATGGCCCCGCCGATGACGAAAGTCCCCGCCTCAATGCGGTCGGCAATGATCTCGTGTTCGGCGCCGTGGAGTTCCTCGACCCCTTGGACCCGGATGACACTGGTTCCCGCGCCCTCGATCCGGGCCCCCATCTTCACGAGTAGCTCGGCCAGATCCACAACCTCGGGCTCGCGAGCCGCGTTGGAGATCACGGTTTCGCCTTCGGCCAGGACTGCGGCCATCAGGATATCCTCGGTTCCGGTGACCGTGATGCGGTCAAAAAAGATATTCCCGCCCCGCAGGCGGCCCGGGGCAACCGCTTCCACGTACCCATGCTCCTGGGAAACCGTTGCGCCCAGTTTGGTCAATCCCTGCAGGTGGAGGTCGATGGGACGCGCGCCAATGGCGCACCCGCCAGGAATAGACACCCGTGCCCGTCCCGCCCTCGCTGCTAAAGGCCCCAAGACCAGGCTGGACGCGCGCATCGTCTTCACCAGCTCGTATGGCGCTTCGGGAGACACAATTTTCGGCGTCCGAATAGTGACGGTCTCACCATCCTCCACTACTTCCGAGCCGATATCCACCAGCAACCGCTCCATGGTGCGGATGTCGCGAACACGCGGAATCCTGTGGAGAATCACTGGTTCGGCGGTCAGAAGTGCCGCCGCCAAAACGGGCAATGCCGAATTCTTGGCCCCGCTGGTTGCGATGGTGCCGTTGAGCGGATTGCCGCCTTGGATGACAAACTTGTCCATTGCCGTTATTTTCCCATTAGGGGTTGGTTTCGCCTTACAGCGTCGATTGCCAAGCCAAAATTGCCGCCCGAACGTTGTTGCCTGCGTCGGCCAGCATTTCCCCAGCCCGCTCGTATTCCGCTCCCGTGGCCGCAGAGATGATGCGCTTGGCCCGGTCCAGCAGCTTTCCGTTCTTTGGCTGGACATTCACCATCAAGTTCCGCCAAACATACCCCAAACGTATGAACGTTCCGGTGGTCAGCATGTTCAGCACTAGTTTTGTTGCTGTTCCAGCCTTGAGGCGCGTGGAACCCGCAATGACCTCCGGCCCCGGCAGCGGCGTGATTGCAATGTCCACCGCTTTCGAAAGTGCCGATTCGGGGGAGCAGCTGATCCCCACCGTCATCGCGCCGAGTGCCTTCGCCGCCTCGACCGCGCCCAACACGTAGGGAGTCCGGCCACTGGCGGCAATCCCGCACAAGACGTCGCCGGGCCCGAACCCCCGCGCCGACAAATCCCGCGCGCCGATCGCCGGGTCGTCCTCGGTCGTCTCCGTGGCCTTCGACAGTGCCGATTCCCCGCCAGCGATGATGCCCTGCACCCTGTCACCGGGCACGTTAAAGGTGGGGGGACATTCCGATGCGTCCAACACCCCCAGGCGCCCACTGGTCCCCGCACCGAGGTAGAACAAGCGGCCACCCCGCTCGAACGCGGCCACGATGGCATCCACGGCACGGGCAATATTCGGAAGCTCCAAGGCGACCGCCGACGCGATCTTCGCGTCCTCGTCATTGATGACGCGCAGCATTTCGAGCGTAGGCAACGTGTCAATGTGGGCGGAGGCCGGATTCGGGCGCTCCGTCAGAAGGTTGGCAATTTGTTCCAAGACTCTATTTTCAACCCACCGGCGGACTTATGGCAGGCAGGTGGTGAGGAAAGTACAATTGGCGCTGGAAACAGGCCATTCCGTTTCCGAAGCTGGCAGCTCCCATCCGTCACCGGGCCCAAAGGCTTCACCGGCCAACGTTCCAGTGCCCTCCAGCACCACGCAAATCGCGGTGCGGTCGCGGGCTGGAATCCTCCCCGTTCCGGAAACAACAATCCGCTCAGTACGGAAGTAGGCGCATTCAGCGAGCAGTTGCCGACCGAAACCCAGCAGCCGGGGCCACCGCTGGCCGCTCCCCAAGCCGGCGTTCGCCACGGCCAGACCATCGGCCACATGCAGTTCACGCCCACTACCGTAGTCCCAAAGCCGGTAGGTGATATCGGAAACCTGCTGAACCTCGCACAGCACGAGGCCACCACCAATTGCGTGGATGGTTCCGGCTTCTACGTAAAACGTGTCGCCCGCCTTCGCCGGTACCCAGCGCAGCATCGATTCCAACCGCTCCGTACCGACCGCCGTCCGCAGTTCCGCTGGCGTCACCCCACTCTTCAGTTTCAAGCCGATGACCGCATCCGGCTCGGCCCGCAGGATATGCCACATTTCCGTCTTGCCGTTCGATTCGTGATGCGCCCGTGCGTACGAGTCGTCAGGGTGGACTTGGATGGACAACCTGCCAGTCGTGAAGATCAATTTAACCAAAATCGGCGCACCGGAGGGAGGGGTGAACCACACTTCCCCCACACCCCGGCGCGCCGGATTCTCCAACCACGGTTCCGTCATCGGTGAGCCCCAGGGTTTTTCAAGGACCCTGGTGCCCAGCCGGCGGGGTATGCTCACCCAAGACTCTCCACGAACTTGTGAATGCGGTCCAACCCGCGCTCCAGTTCGTGCATTGATGTTGCGTAGGACAACCGTACATGGTCGTTGGTCCCGAATGCCTCGCCCGGAACCACCGCCACATGCGCTTCCTTCAGAAGCCGGTTCGCGAAATCGAGCGGCGTCGCGATGCCGCCCTTGTTCAGTGCCCCGCGCAGATTCGGATAAGCGTAGAAAGCACCTGCTGGATTCGAGCATGTGACGCCCGGAATCTGACGCAACCGCGGGATGACAAAGTCACGGCGTTTGCGGTATTCGGCCAGCATCCCGGGAATCGAATCCTGCGGTCCGTTCAAAGCCTCCACGGCCGCTTTCTGGGCAATCGACGTCGGGTTCGAGGTCGAGTGGCTTTGCAGCTTCAGCATCGCTTGGATGATTTTCTCCGGTGCCAGTCCGTAGCCAATCCGCCATCCGGTCATCGCATACGTCTTGGAAACGGTGCCCGCAATCAGGACGGTCGGCTTGGAATTTGCCACGGAGGCCACCGAATACGGATTGCCCTCGTACAGGAAGTGGGAGTAGCACTCGTCGGTAAGGAGGTAGATTCCCAGCTTTGCCGTGATGTGGTAAAGCTTCTCAAACTCCTCGTTGGACATCACGGCACCGGACGGATTGCTGGGGGAGTTGACGATCACGATCCGCGTTTTCGGCGTGATGGCCTTCTCCACCATTTCGGCGGTGAGATTGAAGCCTTCCGCTTCGTCGGTCTCGACAAACACGCACTTGCCGCCCGCGTAGTTGACGATGTCCTTGTAAGTGACCCAGTAGGGAACCGGGATGATGACCTCGTCGCCGGGATTCAACAGCGCCTGCGTGTAGTTGAACAACACGTGCTTGCCGCCAACGGTGATGATGCACTCGGACGGCTTGTAATCAGTACCGAACTCCGCCTTGTGGCGGTCGACGACGGCCTTTTTGGTTTCAACGGTGCCGCCCGCGGGAGTGTACTTGGTGAAATTGGCATCCAATGCGCGGATCGCCGCCTGCTTGATGTTGTCGGGAGTCGGGAAATCCGGCTCTCCGGCCGAGAAATCGACCACGTCGACCCCTTCGCGGCGGAGCACATCGGCGTCGTTCATGACCTTCATGGTCGAGGAGACGCTGATGAGCGAAATGCGGTCGGATGTCGGACCGGGTGCGATTGGTGTTGTTTCTGGTGTCATGTCGTTTGGGTGGGCCGGAGCCGGATCCGCAACCGTTCCTCAACGATCGGCGGAACCAGACCTGCGATGTTGCCCCCGAGCGAAATCACCTCTTTCACCAGTCGGGAACTGATGAAGGAGAAGGCTTCCCCCGCAAGCAGAAATACTGTTTCGAGACCTGGCTGCAGACGCCGGTTCATGAGCGCCATCTGCAGCTCATTCTCGTAATCGGAAATGGCCCGGATCCCCCGGAGAATCACCGTGGCCTCGCGCTTCAGCGCGTAGTCGGCCAACAGGCCATGGAAACTGTCAACTTCGACATTCGGAAATGGTGCAACTGCTTCCTGGAGCATCGCCACACGGTCGGAGACGGAGAACAGCGGCGATTTGGACTCGTTGTGGAGAACCGAGACTATCAGCCGGTCAAACAGCCGCGACCCCCGCTCGATCACATCCAAATGCCCGTTGGTGATCGGGTCGAATGATCCGGGGTAGATTGCGGACACCCTGCTCTCTGTAATGCTCATGTGGGCTTCCGGACGATGGAACCTGCGTTTTCATGGCAGGACGGCGAAAATTTGATTGTAGCGGATGGCGGACGGTGCACGGCCCCAAGGTAGCTAGAGGAGACGGCGTTTCGGATCACGTCAGGTCCGAAACATGTCCGGGGTATTCTGTTGTTGTGGATAACATCCGCACAGGCTGAGGATGGCGGGATTTTTCCTCCCCTTAACCCCCTTGTAATCAACAACCAGACTCGAAAAAATTTTCCACATGTTGTATCCACAGGCTCCAGCCGGTTACGTTTAAGCTCGCAGCAATGTCGTCACCGCGATCCGCCACGCTCGATAATTCCGCAATGTTGAAGGGCCTACCGGTCAACCTTGACGCGGAGCGCTTCATCCTCGGTTCCATCCTTCTCGACGACGCCCGCTTTATTGAAATTGCGGGAACCGTCGCCAAGGAGGACTTCGCACTTGAGAAGCACCGACGCATCTTCCAGCGAATGGAGGAAATCAACGCCCGCGGCGAACGCATCGACCGCATCACCGTCGCCAACGAGCTGATGCGCTATGGCGAACTCGAATCGGTGGACGGTGTCAGCTACCTCGTCTCACTCGACGACGGTCTGCCCCGCATTCCGAATCTCGACGGGTACATCAGCATCGTCCGGGACAAAGCGATCCTGCGGCGTATCGCTTCCGTCGGTCAAACCCTCACCACACGGGCCCTGTCCGGCGAGGAGGATCCAACGGCACTGCTCGCCGGTGCCGAGGAGACGTTGCTCAAGCTGGGCGAGGCGAAGGTCGAAAAGGGTCTGATGACCCCTCTCGAGGTCATCCAGAACTACGCCGGCGGCTTGAACGCCTTCCTCGATCCCAGTCGGCGCGTCAAGGGCGTCAGCACCGGCTTCACCAAACTGGATGAAATGACGGGAGGCTTCCACGGTGGTGAACTGATCATCCTCGCAGCCCGCCCGGCCATGGGCAAAACGGCCTTCGCGCTCAATATCGCGTGGCACGTGGCAACCCGCAACTTCCTCCCGGTGGCGATATTTTCGCTCGAAATGTCGCAGGACTCGCTGCTCACCCGTATGCTGTGCGCCGCCGCCCGCGTCGATTCCCAACGTTTCCGAAGCGGCTACCTGAATGAACAGGAACGGCAGAAGCTGCGCCAGTCGGCCAACCAGATGATCGAGGCACCGATCTACATCGACGACACCGCTGGTTGCAACCTTCTCGACATGCACGCCAAGCTGCGGAAATTGATCCAATCGGGCCAGAAACTCGGACTCGTCATCGTCGACTATCTGCAGCTGATGAGCTCCAAGGGCAAGGTGGAAAACCGCACGCAGGAAGTCAGCCAAATTTCGCGCGGATTGAAATTGCTTTCCAAGGAACTCGACTGCCCGTTCCTCGTGCTCTCCCAGCTAAGCCGTGCCACGGAAACCCGTCAGGGCGACCACCGCCCCCAAATGAGCGATCTCCGCGAATCGGGCTCCATCGAGCAGGACGCCGACCTCGTCGGATTCATTTTCCGCGAGGAAGTCTACAAACAGGACCGCGAGGACTTGCGCGGTTTGGCCGAGTTCATCCTCGCCAAGCAGAGAAACGGCCCCATCGGCAAGGTGGATCTGGTTTTTCTCCACTCCCAGACCCGGTTTGAGAACCGCGCCGAGGATCTGGATGCACCGCCGGAATAATCGGAACTAGAGATTCACTTGGAAGTGGTAGGCGCTGATCGTCAGGCGTTCCCGGAAGTAAAACCGGTGGGTCTGTTGCCGTTGCACTCC
>CAITMP010000435.1 GCA_903893525.1 uncultured Acidobacteriia bacterium
CGTCAAGACGGACCACATCCTGTTCATCGCGGCAGGGGCTTTCCATGTCTCCAAGCCGAGCGACCTGATTCCGGAGCTGCAGGGCCGGTTCCCGATCCGCGTCGAATTGAAGTCGCTCACCGAAGACGATTTCGTGCGGATTCTTTCGGAGCCCAAGAACGCGCTCGCCAAGCAATACGTGGCGCTGATGGATACCGAGGGGCTCAAGCTGACACTCACGCCGGATGCGCTGCGCGAAGTTGCGAAGTTCGCCGCGCAGGTCAATGAATCGGCGGAAAATATCGGTGCGCGCAGGCTGCACACCATCATGGAGAAGCTGCTGGAGGAAATCTCCTTCGAGGGGCCGGACATGGTGAAGAAGAACGTCAAGGTGGACGCGGCGTATGTTCGCAAGCAGCTCGCGGACATCGTCAAGGATCAGGACCTGAGCAGATACATCCTCTAATGCGCACCCGGTTGTCAGCGGCAATCTTGTTGGTGTCCGGCCTATTTCTTTCAGGCTGTGGCTATCCGGGCGAACCATTGCCGCCGGCGTTGCGGAGGCCTGTCCCCGTGACGGACTTGGCCGCGCTGCAGCGGGGGGGCAATATCTACATCCGCTTCACGGTACCCACCAAGACGACCGAGAATCTGGCGTTGGAGGATCCCGACCTGGAGGTCCGCATCGGCGGAATGCCGGACGGCGGCTGGAATCCGGATGTTTGGGCTCAAAACTCCACTCGGATACCACAGGGCCGGTTGAAAATCGATGTCCACGTGGCAAGTGTGGAAATTCCCTCCGCACCATACACGGGCAAGACCCAGATTGTTGGCGTGCGGGCGCGCGGACCCAAAGGGACCACCACCGGCTGGTCGAATTTTGAAACGATTGGCATTGTGGCTCCCCTGCCAACGCCGCAAGGGCTGGAGGCCAGGGACGCCGCTGATGCTGTCCGCTTGGACTGGCACGCAACCACAAACGACTTCCGCGTCTTCCGCCGGGAAGCAGGGACCACCGAATGGAGTTTCATTGCATCCATTCAGAAGCCGACATACTTGGACTCGGACATCACATACGGCAAGGAGTACGAGTATTTCGTCCAAGCAGTGGAGAAAACGGGTGATCGGTACGCCGAAAGTGAACTTTCCACGTTCCTAAAGTTCAAACCTGTCGACCGGTTCCCGCCAGTGGCACCGTCGGGACTTGTGGCTGTAGTCGGCACACGCACCGTCGAATTGGTGTGGGACCGCAATGCCGAACGCGATTTTGGCTCGTACCGTGTCTACCGCGATGGCAAAATAGTATCGGAAGGCGGCTCAGCACCCGCGTTCAGCGATCCGAGTGTCGTGGCTGGCACTAAGTACTCCTACCAAGTGACGGCATTGGATACGGCTGGCAACGAGAGTGCGCGTTCGATCGCTGTGGAGGCATTGGTCCGTTGATCTTTACCTACATGCTGCTGAAGAAGTTCCTTTCGGGCCCGTCGCCAGAGGAAACGGAACGGAAGCGGCGGCTGGCGGTGAATGCCGCGGGCAAGCGATCCCCGTGCGAGATCGTCTCGTTCGACGGCAAGTCCATTTCCTACACCTACTCGGTGGCGGGCATCACGTATGGTGCCACGCAGGATGTTTCCGGGATTCCCGTCCGGCTCCCGGCCAATGAGGAAAAACTTCTCGGCCACGGCTCGGTCAAGTACGACCCTCGCAACGCCGCCAATTCCATCGTGCTGTGCGAGGAGTGGAG
>CAITMP010000436.1 GCA_903893525.1 uncultured Acidobacteriia bacterium
CTTCTCAAGAACATCCAATTCCTTCCTAACAGACCGGTGCCAGGCTGGCTGTTCTACGCTGCGGACAGGATGTTGCGACTACCCCACTTTTCGGCAACGACCCGTGTTGTCAGCATCCCTGGGCATGGCCATGTTGTCGTGACATCCGAAGAACCATTCAGCACGCAACGGCCCGAACACCTGCAAGCCCGCGACGCTATGCAGGTGGCGATTGCATCAGCAATCCGGGTGTAACGAGGTCCGCCCTTTCGATTACCCGCGGCGTCTCAATGAAGGAGCGTCGGTGCATCCTGCGGGAAGCACTGCCCGGCAAAGCGGCTACCCCAGCCGGACCGGCGATGCCGTGCGAGGCATGCTGGTGGAAAACAGGCCAATATGCCATTTAGGGCAATAACTCCACCTCGCGCATGGGCCGTGTCAAAGAGGGTGGCAGTCCCAGTCCCTGCTGCTCAGCCGTCGTTACCAAATCCTCCACGATTTCAGTCAACCGAGTGTAGGCCTCAATCTTGGAAGCTGCGTGACAGACACCACCAGCGGGAAAAAGATCGGGACAATAACCCACATACGCAGCGTCCTCGTCGCTCCAGCGGACGAACATCAGGTAGCAATCGGAAGTTTTCATCGGGTTATTTGTCGAATCGCGTTGCGAACTTGTTTCTTCTGGTAAGGCAAAGCGTCATCGCCGTCGTGGCCGGAAATCAACACGAACCCTTTGAACTGCGCATGGACGAACTTGCGGTGACTGCCTTTGCCGCCGCGAATTCGAACGAAGCCGACCTTTTCGATCTCTTGGACCAATTGGCGAATCTTTCGCGGCCTAGCGACCTTGTACTGGAGAGGACAGCCAAGTTACCCGCTTAAGATGGCAACGAGAGCCATTGGCGTCAATTTGTAGAAAAATGGCCCAATACGCCCAAAAGGTCAAAACACAAGGAGGAACAAAACGGTATCGGGTCCTGCAGGACCAAAGGCTCGACCTTATACCAACCTTGGCCGAATCGATTCACGATCCGATCGTTCACTGCGCGGTGTATGACGACGACATTTTCACCTACGAGTTCTATCTGGGCGGCGAACAAATCGATGCCTACAACTCTTGCCCGGATTATTTTAGCGAAACCACCGTTAAACGCAGTGGAAGCATGAATCGGATTGGACACCTTTTGATCTGAGACCTGGGGAACCTGAAGGAACCCTTGTCGCCCGCACTGGGGATGCTATCATTGATAGCATATTAGAGAATGGATGCCAGATGCCACAACTCATCGTCCGACAACTCGAGGAACAAGTCGTCCTGAAGCTCAAAGCGCAAGCGGGCGCCCGCGGCGTCTCCATGGAAGAGGAACATCGGCGGATCCTTCGCGAAGCCCTTCTCGGACCGCCGGCCAGACGTCCCTCGTTCAAGGATGCCTTGCTCGCCATCCCCAATGTCGGTGATGACAAGGATTTCGACCGGGGTCCACAGATCGATCGCCCCGTCGCGCTATGAGCGGATTCCTCCTGGACACAAACATCCTGAGCGAGCTCCGAAAGCAGAATCGATGCAACGCGGGAGTGCGAAAGTGGTTCGTTGAAACCGCCGACGCCGATCTGTTTGTCAGCGTGCTGGTCCTTGGGGAGATCCGGCAGGGCATCGAGCGAATTCGGCTGCGGGACCGGCCACAGGCACTGGCTTTGGAGCAATGGCTTCACGGTATCTCGACCACGTTTGCCGACCGGATACTGCCGGTGGATGAACGCGTCTCCGACCAGTGGGGGCGATTAGGCGTTCGGCAGCCGCTTCCTCTGCTTGATGCTCTACTAGCCGCGACCGCGCTCGTTCACGACCAGACGTTGGTGACTCGAAATGTGGGCGACATGGCACACACGGGGGTTCAGTGGATCAATCCGTTCTCGGCTGCCTAGCGATTATTAGGTCAATGGCGGATACGGGAGATAACATTCTGCATCCATATCTTGAGCGATGAGATTTCTGCTTGGACTATGACCAACGTTATTATAATTTACCTCGCATGGAACAA
>CAITMP010000437.1 GCA_903893525.1 uncultured Acidobacteriia bacterium
AAGCGTGGAATCAAACTGGGGGTCTATCTAAGTCCGGAGGACCACTATTTAGGCGCCGGTTTCGGCGGGCGTTGCAAAACGCCCGAGGACCAGCAGCGTTACGATACAATCTACCGGCAGCAACTCACCGAACTCCTGAGCCGCTACGGCGAGATGTTCGAGGTCTGGTTCGACGGCAGCTGCATTACCGACGTGGGCGACCTGCTCAAGCGCTACTGCCCGAAGGCGATGGTCTTTCAAGGTCCTCAGGCCACGATCCGGTGGGTGGGTAACGAAGACGGCATCGCGCCCTACCCGAACTGGAACTCGCTTCCGCTGGCCCGGGCACAATCGGGCGTCTCGACCGGGGAGGATGGCACTCCCGACGGCGACGCTTGGCTGCCCAACGAGTGCGATGCCCGCATTCGCGCCACCTGGTACTGGAACTCTACGAACGCCGACACGCTGAAAAGCGTCGAGCAACTGATGACGATGTATTACCAGTCCGTGGGCCGCGGCGCGGTGTTGCTGTTGAACATGGCGCCCGATACCACCGGACTGATGCCGGCAGGGGACCTAAAACGCGCGACGGAGTTCGGCGCGGAGATTCGCCGCCGGTTCGGCCGGAGCATTGCCGAAACCAGTGGCAAGGGCGAGTTGGTCGAGCTGGACCTCGGCCGGACGGCACGCATTGATCATGTCATCACGATGGAAAACATCGCCGAGGGCGAGCGTGTGCGGGAATATGTGATCGAAGGGCTGGTCAGCGGCCAATGGAAGGAACTTTGTCGCGGCTCATCAATTGGCTACAAGAAGATCGACCCGTTCAATCCGACCGAGCTGAGCAAGGTCCGTCTGCGGGTGGTGAAATCGGCTGCCGAGCCGCAGGTGCGCAAGTTGGCGGTGTATGCGGCAAGCGGGTACCCCAAGGGTTCCGCTGAGACGGGAGCGGCCAACGCAGCCCAAAAAGTCTGGGAGTGGTCGGCGCAAACCGTCGGGAAAGAATGGCAAACGGTGGACATCGACCTGATCACCGTTTGTAAAGAGGCTTGCGTGTATCGGGTGGACTTCACGGCTGCGGAAGGGAAGTCGCCATTGGAGATCCAATCGCTGACCTTGCTCCAGGATGGCGTTGCCGTTCCGGAATTCACCAAACCGGTGGCGCAGTCGTTGCGATATAACCTGACGATTACCGGACTTGGCCGAGCGATGGCCTTGCGAGCCGTGGTGCGGGTTTCCGCCGGGCAGAAAGATTCGCAGGGCACCGTGACCATTCGCAAGGGACAACAATGAAGCTGAAAACCATGAAGACCACCAACACCTCAAACCGAACCATCACCCTCAACCCAACTCCGAAAAATAGACTCTATGTCTGTCACATTTAAAAATTTGGAGTCCGCGCGTGGCTCATCCCGTCGGCACGCCATCGGGGCGTTTACCTTGATTGAGTTGCTGGTCGTGATTGCCATCATTGCCATTCTTGCGGCGATGTTGCTGCCGGCTCTGACGAAGGCGAAATCGGCGGCGAGCGCGGTCGCCTGCAAAAACAACATGCGGCAAATTCAACTCGCGTTCACGCTTTACCAGGACGACAACAGCGGACGGGGCGCCAACTGGAGGAATTGGATGCGCTGGTTCCGGGACGGCGGCAATTTCTCACAACCGGAGTCGGAAGGCCGGGGGAACCTGATCGCGGGAGACCATGCCTATGCGTACTGGGGGGTGGCGTACGCCCCCTATCTCGCCTACAACAAAAAGGTATTCTTCTGCCCCGAGGCCAAGAGCGCCGATGACGTCAACGGATCAGTCCAGGTCTACTACGACGGCAAATTCAAGGACGGCCACAAATACACCACCTATGGTTTTAACGGCTATACCGATGCGAGAAACGGTCGCGTGGTCGGCTTGCAAGTGGCGTTGTTCGAGGGAGTGATCAATTTCTTCGACGACCCAACAGCCAAGGTGCTTACACGCGCGCGTCGGAGCGCCGACCTGAGAGCGCCCGCAACGACGATCCTGTTCCAGGATGCCTGGGAAGCCATGTTGGATGGCACTGATGACACGCCGATTGGATTATCGCAGTGGGTCGCGTTCCCCGATCGCCTCAATGAGTACTATCGCCACAACGATCGCGGCAACATTATGTGGGCGGATGGCCATGCGTCCCAGGCGCGCCGGGGCACGACGCAATGGCTGGAGGAATGGTATGTCGGCCAGCCCCCAAAGCCCTGAGAGGCCCTCGCGGAACTTAACCTATGAAGAACGCCAGCATCACGCGCCGAAGATTCCTGCTAGGCAGCGCGGCGGCGTGTTTGGCTTTGGGGACTTTATGCCTATCACATTGAAAAATTTGGTGTCAGCACTGAACCGCGCATGGCCGCACAACATCACGCGTGGCTCGTCTCGTCGGCACGCCATCAGGGCGTTTACCTTGATTGAGTTGCTGGTCGTGATTGCGATCATTGCGATTTTGGCGGCGATGCTGCTGCCGGCTTTGAATCGCGCCAAGCTCAAGGCCACAGGGGCCGTCTGCCTCAGCAACCAGAAGCAGCACGCTCTGGCGTTTGTGATGTTTGCCGACGACAACGCCGATGTCATGCCGCCGTACAACGATTTTGATGGCAGGAAGATGATAGGTGGTGGTTATTGGGCTGGACCCTTGTTGGGCGGCTTCCCGATTCCTCCCGCAATGAGTTGGGCGAGCCTCTCCGTCCCTCAGGCCGAGGCGGCGGTGACGGCCGGGCTGGCCAAAGGGCCGCTCTGGAATTATATGAAGGCTTTTGGAGCCTATCACTGCCCCGGAGACCTGCGCAGCCGACAGCCGACCAGCACTACCTGGGCTTGGGACAGCTACTGGAGAGCCAATGGCATGAATGGCGAACGGATACCCGGCGATCCATTTTACTTCGAGCCGCTCGTGAAATTGACCAGCGTTCCAGGACCGGCGGAGAGCATCATCTTTGCGGAAGGGGCTGATTCGCGCCATTACAATGTTGGCACCTGGTGGTGGGACGTGATGGAAGAAGCACCAATTAGGTCTGACCCAGTGGCCTGCTTTCACGGTAACATCAGCAGCTTCAGCATGGCCGACGGCCACGCCGAGATGCACCGATGGCTGACACCCAACGTCATCAAGTCCGGGACCGCAGCTGCGACAGGCCAAGGCTTCACTCCCTGGGTCAAGGACGGGCCCAATGACCCCGACTGGGCCTGGGTCAAAGCCCGCTATAAATACAAGAATTGGCCCGGTCCGCCTATTCGTAATTAGCCTGCCCGAAAACCAATCAACCGTGAATAATTTATTGCCGAACAAACCCATGAAGAACTCCATCATCACGCGCCGAAGATTTCTGCGCGACAGCGCCGCGGCGTGCGGCACTTCCCTGTTCATGATCCCGCAACTCGCTTCTCTGGCTGGGCCGGAGCCGGTCAAGGAAGAGAATCGTCTCGTGCGCTTTGGCGTGATGACCGATGTGCATAAAGATGT
>CAITMP010000438.1 GCA_903893525.1 uncultured Acidobacteriia bacterium
GGCGGGTCCAGCGGCGGGTCGGGTGTGACGGTTGCGGCCGGTGCGGTATTTTTCGCGATGGGGAGCGATACCGGAGGCTCGATTCGGATTCCGGCGGCGTATTGCGGTTGCGTGGGGTTGAAGCCGACGTCGGGCCGGGTGAGTCGGCGGGGCGTCCTGCCGTTGGATTTCAGCTTGGACCACATGGGTCCGCTGACACGGTCGGCGAAGGATGCCGGGTTGGTGTTGAATGCGCTGGCCGGGGCGGATCCGCTGGACGATACGTCGTCATTGCAGCCGGTCGAGGATTACGCAATGGGTTCGGGGCGCCTGGACGGTGTTCGGGTCGGTGTGCCGTTGAATTTCTACACGGAGCGGCTGGACCCGGTCGTGGAATCGGCCTACAGGGCGGCGTTGGCGGCGGCGGAATCCGCCGGGGCGGTGCTGGTGCCGGTGACCGTGCCGGATCCGCTGGAGATCAATACGATCAGTCGGGTGATCCTACTGGCGGAAGCCTCTGCCGCGCTTGCCCCGTACCTGCACCGTCGGGATGAATTTGGAGCGGACGTGATGGCGCTGCTGGACCAGGGCCGGTTCATTGCGGCGACCGATTACATCAATGCCCAGCGGTTGCGGCGGATGTACCAGCGGGAGTGGTCGAAGATCTGGACCGGAATCGATTGCCTTTTCACCCCCACGGCGCCGATTTTGGCCCCGCCGATCGGCGTGTTGCAGATTGAGGTGGCTGGTGCGATGGAGGATGTGCGCCTGGCATCGACGAGGTTCGTGAGGGCGATCAATGTCCTCGGTCTGCCGGCCGTCTCCATTCCCCTGCCGACACAAGGGTTGCCGATCGGGCTGCAGATTGTCGGGAAGCCTTTTGGGGAAGGATCGATCCTCTCGATAGCGTCCGGTATGGAGCTGTGTCTGGCCTGAGCAGTTTCGCCCCATACCTCTTGACGGCGATACTGTTTTCGGGATCATTTCACGGCGATTCCGGCCTGTCCATTCCAAGAATGGAAATCTTCTTGTTGAGGCGGAAGTTACGCATTGTTTTCAATGGGATGACAATTTCTGCATTGGCACTGCAAATGCATGTGGTGTTCCATGACCAAGAGCATCCTGCGCGTTGTCTACTCCTTCGTAGCCGTCGCGCTCTTCATCCTAACCCCGGGTTCCCTGCCCGGACAGGCAATTAGTGGCGACTTGACAGGCCGGGTTTTGGACGCCAGCGGCTCCACCATCCCGTCGGCTGCAGTCGAAGCCCGGAACGAAGCGACCAGCGTGAAGACCGCCGCGACGGCTGGTGCCGACGGCGTCTACCGCATCGGCAATCTGCCAATCGGAACCTACACCGTCACGGCAACCGCCAAAGGTTTTAGCGGCGGCGGCGTGAAAGGCGTGCGGGTCACGCTGAGCAATGTCGTCACGCAAAACATCACCCTCCAAGTGGGTGCAACCGCCACAACGGTGGACGTAACCGACGCTCCTCCTCCAATCGACACCACGACGGCGCAACTGCAGACGTCGTTTGATTCGCGCCAGGTGCAGGATCTGCCGACGGCGGGCTTTTCGAAGACCATCAACGGTGCCGGGATTTGGAACCTGAGCCTGTTGGGTGCCGGTGTTTCGTCCCAGGGCGGTGTTGGGCAGGGTACAGGTCCCGCAGTTGCCGGACAGCGCCCCGAGGACAACACCTTCTTCCTCGACGGCGTGAGCAACAACAACCATTACTCCACTGGTCCGCTGGTCTACGTTTCCAATGAAGCCATCGGCGAGGTTTCGGTTCTGCAGAACCAGTTCAGCGCCGAATTCGGCGGCGCGTCGGGCGGCGTCTTCAACGCGGTGGTTTCTTCCGGCACCAATGCGATCCACGGCTCGGTCTACAACTACTTGCAGAACCGCAATTTGAACGCGGTGGATGCGACTAGCTGGACGCAGGGGTTGACCTCGAATCCCCGGTTCGACAACAACCGGTTGGGCATGTCCATCGGCGGCCCGATTTTGAAGAACAAACTTTTCTACTTTGGCAACATGGAGTACAACCCGCTCGGCCAATCCGCCGTCCCCGGTGCACCGCTGTATGCGCCTACTGCCGCCGGTTACTCCACCCTGGCGGGGATCTCCAGCCTGAGCAAGACCAATCTGGGTGTCCTGCAGCAGTATGTTCCGGCAGCTCCGGTGGCCAATGAGGACCCGCTGGTTGTCGCGGGCAAGAAGATCGCCATCGGGGACATTTCGTTCGTCAACCCTACCTACACCAACAGCTATAACGCGCTGACCTCGATTGACTACAACCTGAGCGAGAAGGACCAGGTCCGCGGCCGTTGGGTCTACAACAAGAGCCAAGGTTTGGAATCTCCCGGTCCGAACTTGCCTATCTTCGCGGTGAACTCGCCGAACAACAACTACTTGCTGTCGGTTTCGGAATTCCACAACTTCACGCCCACCCTGCAGAACGAGTTCCGCGGCTCCTTCAGCCGCAATGTGAACTCGCTCGGCCTGCCGGACACCAAGTTCCCCGGGCTGAACGTGTTCCCGCAGATTACGCTGGACGAATTGAACGGACTGACACTCGGTCCCGATGGTCCGTCGGGCTCGATCCAGAACCTCTTCCAGCTCCAGGACAACGTGAGCAAGGTGTGGGGCAAGCACACGATCAAGGCTGGCTACCACTTCACGGACGTGATTTTGACCAACTACTTCATCCAGCGCGTGACCGGCAACTACGAGTACAACAGCTTGGAACAGTACCTGCTCGATCTGACGCCGGATGTCCTGGGTGAGCGCAGCGCTGGCGCAACCAGCTACCCAGCCGGTTTCCTGCAGCACGAGGCCTTCGTGAACGACGATTTCCGTGTCCGTCCGAACTTGACCATCAACTTGGGGCTGCGGTATGAGTACGTCACGATTCCAGTGGCGTCGCGTTACCAGTCGTACAGCTCGCCCGCCAATGTTGCGGGTGGCATCACGTTTGGCGAGCCCAAGCCGAATCCGAACGAGTGGTCTCCGCGCCTCGGATTTGCGTATTCGCCTGGCAAGGCCGGTGTGTGGTCGGTGCGCGGCGGCTTCTCCCGCTCGTTCGACTTGACGTATGCGAATCTGACGTCGAACGCGGCTCCGCCATACTTCCAACAGACCAATGACGTGGATCTGAACTCCAACGCCCCGAACTTTCTGAAAAACGGCGCGCTTTCCGGCGCCTTGGTGCCATTGCCCAAGGACCCGAAGGCGGCGCTGGCCGTGATCGGCTCCTACACTTTCGGCGGGAAGCGTCCCTACGGTCTCACTTGGAATATGGGCGTGCAGCGGATCATCGCCAAGAGCTATACCTTGGAGGTGCGCTATGTGGGCACCAAGGGCGTCCACCTGTGGAACCAGACGCGGTTGAATATTCACCCGCGCGTTACGGACACCCGGAACATTCCCACGTTCTTCAGTGTGCCTTCGGCGGCGACCTTGGCGGCGCTCCCCTTGACACTCGGGCAGTTGAAGTCAGTGATTCTGCCCGGTGCAACCGCCGCGCTTCCGTTCAACACCCTCGCAGCGGCAGGGTCGGAAGCCAACATCGTCGGCTATGCGCCGCAGGCCTACTCGCACTATGAAGGCTTGGCGGTCCAGTTGAACCGCCGGATGACGAACAATCTGAGCTTCATCGCGGCCTACACCTGGAGCCACAACATCGACGATGCCACGGCGACAAACTTCTCCACCTACCTGACGCCCCGGCGCGCACAGGACTTCCACAATCTGGCGGCGGAAAAGTCATCTTCGGCGCTGGATCGCCGCCAACGGCTCACCTACACGGCGATCTACGATTACAAGCCGTTCCAAAACGGCAACTGGTTCCTGAAGAACGCGGTTGGCAACTGGAGCGTTTCCGGCACGTATACGTACGAGACTCCTGAATACGCCACGGTCCAGAGCGGTGTGGATTCGAACCTGAACAACGACAGCGCCGGCGACCGCACCATCATCAATCCGGCGGGTGACGCCAATACTGGTTCCAACGTCCGGGCATACAATGCGGCTGGACAGGTTGTGGCTGCGGGCAATGCGGGAACCGTCGCGTATGTCGCGGTCAATCCGAACGCCCGCTACGTGATCGCCCAATCCGGCGCGTACGCCAACGGGGGCAGGAATTCCTTCCCGCTCCACCCGATCAACAACGTGGACATGTCGCTGTCGAAGCGTTTCAGCATCGGCGATCGGCTGAAGCTGGAGTTCAGCGGCCAGTTCTTCAACTTCTTTAACCACGCGCAGTACACAGGCGGCTATGTGAGCGACGTGTCGTCGAACGTCAACTTGTCGAGCCGGAATGACCTGATCCCGAGCAACAACCTGTTCGGCCGGTTCGACCAGTTCTACAGCAGCAACTCCCGCAACGTACAATTGCTGGCGCGCATCCGGTTCTAACCAACCAGTACGCGAAACGCGGGGCGGGTTCCGGGTTTTTCTGGAACCCGCCCATTTTCTTTGGCCGCTATACTGGGAATTCGATGTCCAAGCGCCTGCTCAACATCGCCGCCACCATCCTGCTGATTGTTTCGGCGACCTTGGTCATCTGGCAAGGCTCGTTCGACGTGGGCGGTTTCCGGCCCGCCGATTCCGAGCAGACCTTTCTCTTTTTTGTCGTTTCGCTCGTCATCTTCCTGCTCACGGTTACGCTCGGCTTCATGCTGGTGCGGATCGTGCTGCGCATGTGGTTCGACCGCCAAAGCGGCCGGCCCGGCTCCCGCATCCGCACCAAGCTGATATCGGGCGCGCTGGCGCTCAGTATCATGCCCGTCCTGTTCATGGTCTTGTTCAACTACGAGGTCATGAATCGTACCCTCCAGCGGTGGTTCACGGGTCCGCAGGAACACGTGGTCGCCGATTTTCAGAAGATCCTGGCGGCCATTGAGCAGCAGACGCGCGGGAAGGCGCTTGCCGAGGCCCAGCTGATCGCAGCGTTGCCGGAAACGCAGGAGCAGATCGAAAATCCCGGTCGTGAGGCCCCGTGGCTGGGTGCGTTCTGCGCGTCGCATGGCATTACGGCGGTCCGAATTTTGCCTGCCGAATCGATGTTGCCCGCCGCCACTTTTGGGCGCTTCCCCGGGTCGGTGGAGACGCCGAACGTCTCGGCGATGGCTCCGATCCTGAAGTACGGCGCTGCGATCGGCTCGGTGGTCGTTAACGAGACGCTGCCGGTGAACGCGGCCAAGCTGGTGAAGGACATCGGGTCCGACGTCAGGGACTTCCAGCAACTGGCAGAACAACGCCGCCGCGTCCGCCGGAATTACGTCCAGGTGATCGTCCTGATCGCCTTGTTTGTGCTTTTTGTGGCCGGATGGCTGGCGCAATTCCTCGCCCGGCAGATCAGCGGACCGATTTCGGCATTGGTGCGGGCCGCCGAGGAGGTGAGTCGCGGCAACTTGGCCTACCGGGTGGATGTGGCCGCGATGGACGAGCTGAACCAGCTGGTGGACGGCTTCAACCGCATGACCGAGGATTTGGAAGCCAACCGGGCCGAACTGGAAGCCCGCCGCCGCCTCACCGAGGCCATCCTGCAGAGCATTCCGTCCGGGATTATCGCGCTCGATCCATCGGGCGGCGTGCAGAGCGTAAACAATGCGCTCGTGCAGATGCTACCGCATGTCGGCCCGGGCACGGCCAAGCGGTTGGACGACCTGTTTTCACGCGAGGACGCCGCTGAAATCCGCTATCTGATGAACCGCGCGAGGCGCACGGGCTTGGCTTCGCTGCAGTTGGAAGTCCAGACGCCGCTGAAGACCCTGCACCTTGCCGTGACGGTGGCCGCTGTCGAGCGTGGCCGAAATTCGAGCTTCGTGGTTGTCCTGGAGGACACCAGCGACCTGCTCCGGGCGCAAAAGACGGCCGCATGGAGCGAGGTTGCCCGCCGGGTTGCACACGAGATCAAGAATCCTTTGACCCCCATCACCCTGTCGGCCGAGCGCATTCTCCGTCAAGTTCACCGTGTGTCGCTACCCCCGGCGCTCGATCAGCTTTTGACCGAATGTGCGGGCACCATTCTGGAGGAGACGGCGTCCGTGAAGCGGTTGGTCGACGAATTCTCCCAATTTTCGCGGCTGCCCTCCGCCAAGCCTGTTACTTGCGACATCAATGAGGTTGTGATGACGGGCTTGGGTGTTTTCGAGGGCCGGCTGGAAGGGATCGACTTGGTGGTGGATCTCGCGCCCGGCCTGCCACCCGTTTCGGTGGACCCGGAACAGTTCAAGCGCGTGGTGGTGAATTTGGTGGACAACGCGGGCGAGGCCATGCAGGATTCGCCGGTCCGTGTACTCCACGTCAGCACCCGGCCCGGCGGAACGGATGGCGTCGAGATTGTTTTCGCCGACTCCGGATGCGGCATTACCGCCGACCAGAAGGACAAGCTGTTTCTGCCCTATTTTTCCACCAAGGGCCGGGGGACCGGTCTGGGGCTCGCGATCGTGAGCCACATCCTTTCCGAACATGACGCAAGCATTCGGGTCGAGGACAATAGACCTTGTGGGGCCCGATTCACGGTTGAGGTTCCGGTAGCGCCGGAATCAACCCCCGAAGCACCTTCCGAAGGCCAATCCCAGCCGATTTCCGCACTGACAACCGCATGATTCCTCCAAGAATCCTTATCGCCGACGACGAGCCAGGCATCCGCCTTTCACTGGGGGGGGTGCTGCGCGACGAAGGTTTTGAAGCCGTGGCGGTGGCGTCCGGCGAGGAGTGTCTCGAAGCCCTGTCCCGATCCGTTTTTGATATCGTGCTGCTGGATATATGGCTTCCAGGAATCGACGGCTTGGAGACATTGGACCGAATTCAGGCCATCCCTGCCGCGGACCGTCCAGTGGTTGTGATGATTTCAGGCCACGGCACGATTGAGACTGCCGTGAAGGCGACAAAACTGGGGGCGTACGATTTCCTCGAAAAGCCCCTCTCGATCGAACGGGTTCTGCTGGTGGTGAAGCACGGGTTGGAACACCGGCGGCTGCGGCTGGAAAATGAGCGCCTGCGGGAATCGGCGGGTGGTGATTCGAAGATCGTGGGCGACAGTGTTCCGATGAAGGCGTTGCGGCAACAGTTGGGGCTGATGGCGGGGACCAACGGGCGCGTTCTGATCTACGGCGAGAGCGGCACGGGAAAGGAATTGATCGCGCATGCGTTGCATGCGATGAGTCCGCGCGCGGGCAATCCGTTCGTGGAGGTGAACTGTGCCGCGATTCCCGAGGATTTGATCGAAAGCGAGCTCTTCGGGCACATGAAGGGCAGTTTCACGGCAGCGCACGAGCGGAAAATCGGCAAATTCCAGAAGGCGGACACGGGGACGCTTTTCCTCGACGAAGTGGGCGACATGAGTCTGCGCACCCAGGCCAAAGTTTTGCGGGCGCTGGAGGAGCAGCGGTTCGAGCCCGTGGGGGCGCATGAATCGATCCGCGTGGACGTGCGCGTGGTGGCTGCGACGAACAAGAATTTGGAGGAGGAGATCTCCAAGGGCAATTTCCGGGAGGATCTGTTCTACCGCCTCAACGTGATTCCATTCCACGTGCCTCCGTTGCGGGAACGGAAAGAGGATATTCCAGCGCTGGTCCTGTATTTCCTGGAGGAGTTTGCGCGGGACTACGGTCGCCGGCCAAAGGAGTTGACGGCACAGGCGCTGCAGTTGTTGCAGGATTACCACTGGCCGGGGAATATTCGGGAGTTGCGGAATTTGATTGAGCGGATCGTAATTCTGCATCCGCAGGGTCGCGTGGAGGCGAGGCACATCCCATTGCAGTTGACGCGGAAACCGGCGTCGGAATCCGCTTCGGAACGCTATGGCAGCTTGCAGGAGGTGCGCGAGGCCGCTGAACGGGATTATATCCAGAAGAAGCTGGATGAATCGAACGGCAATGTGACGCGCGCGGCGGAGATGCTGGGCTTGGAGCGCAGCAATCTTTACAGGAAGATGCGGACCTTGGGGATCGCTCCAAGGGAGTAGAGTTTTTTGGCGGCGCTGTTTGGGTTCGGCGCTTGACAAATAGGGGTTGCCGGGGAGATACTGGAAGTTTCCCACCTCCTGCGGATGTGGCGGAATTGGCAGACGCGCTAGATTCAGGTTCTAGTTGGGGCAACTCAGTGGAGGTTCAAGTCCTCTCATCCGCACCAAGTACTCATCAAAAAGCCCTCCGTGAGGAGGGCTTTTTCGTTGCCTGAACGTTTGCCGCTGGATTGGCAGAGGCCAAGTCACCGGCACTGTACTGCAACTGCAAACACCACCATCCCAGCCGAAGCTGTTTCCGAACCTTGTGAGCGTGTGCGCGACTCGGCTGGCGAGCATGTATACTCGACAGCAACGTCGCGCTCGACATTCGCCCCGGCCAGCCACTATCGGCTGCCGACGGCAGTAGCGGTGATTGGCTTTCACGAAATCGAAGCCGATGGGCCGCCAAAGCCCAGACTAGCCCATTGAGCAGCAGTAGTTTTTTTCTGGACCCCCCCCCCTATGGCCCTATTTGGAGGTCGATCCCACGTTGGCATGTTAAAAAGACATTGCGTCCTAGTTTTTTTTTACGACGGCAACACAAACCGGCTTCAAGGCGTTGCATTTGCGCCGAGCTCAGTGAGATAATCGTGCACTAGTACCATTCCCTGGTGTATCCCGAACCGGATGCGTCAGGCTGCAGAAACGGGCCCGATCCCCTGAGTATCGGATCCGCAACAAATGATTGGTTGGCTACGGGCTAAGACGATGACACTAAACGACATTCACAACACTTTCCGATTTTCAAAATTGTGTGCGACCATTGCCCACCGCCGCCGCAACTGTGGAACGATGCGGGTGCCCGGGCTTGCTACGGCAGCTTTGCTGCTGGCGGGTATGGTACCGGCGTGGTCGCAGGTCGCGACTCCCGACCAGTTAAAGATCGTTGTGCTTCAGGGTGGTGTGGAGAAGCCCGATGTCCACCTTCCATCGGACAAGGTTGGAAAAGGTGGAAAGACGATCATCGTTGAGGTTCGCAATGAATTCGATCTGCCCCAGCCGGGTGCGACCGTACTGTTCGAGGTGAAGGCAGGGGAGCCCGGAGTGGTCCAAACGGATACTGCTGCCGCGCCAACGACAGGTAAGAAGAAGCCGAAGAAGCCGAAAGCTCCCAAGGCTCCGTCGCCGAACGCCAAGCCGAAAGATCCCGCCAGTGTGCTGTTGGAGGGGACGGAAACGAGTCTGACAAAGACTTCCAAGGCCGATGGCCAGGTGGTCGTGGAGAACGTTCTCGGCAACAAAATCAAGGGGCCGTCCTCCATTCTCGTGACTGCGACATTGGGGGAGAAAAAGGGCACCGTCGTCGTTGCCCAGCAGAATGACAACGGGCCGTTTTGGACCCCGAAGAAGGCGGCTATCTTCGCCGGTGCCGCAGGTGCCACCGCGATCATCCTTTACGAGACGCTCAAACCAGGCCCGCCGGCGATCAATATCGGCGCTCCGACTGCATCAACCGGTAAATAGGAAGAAGGACTTGCAATCATGAATCCCCAGAAACTCATTCGGGCAGCTCTTGGACTGGCACCGTTCTTTGCCCTGGCAGGCATTTCCACGGCGCAAATGACTACGGCGGCGCGCGTTCCGGTGGCCTCGATGTCAAGCCACGCCGGTGTGGGCCCGAAAGTTGCAGTGATGGGGCCGGTTCTGGGTCATTTTTACGACAGGGCCTCGAGGCAGTTGGAACCTATTTACGGGATTGTGGGAAGTGCCTCGCTAGGTGCGGCGTTGCCGAGCCTCAAGGGTGCAATGGTTGAGGTCGCCCCCTCACAGGATTACGCCCTCGTGGTGTCCCGCGAGACGGGGCAGTTGTCCCAGCTCTACTTGAATGATGCCGGCTGGGTGGCAATGCCATTAGCCGACGCGATTCAAGGTGCGGACCGGATTGCGATCAGTCCGAACAGTTCGTCAGCACTCATTTTTTCCAGCGCATCGCGGCGCGCGCAAGTGGTGACCGGTCTGACCGGTACTGCAGCGGTTTCGGGCGAGTTGGATTTCTCGGCGCTGGGCGGTGCCATCGGGATGATGGCGCTGAACGATGCCGGGGATATCGCGTTGGTCGCGATTGGTGACGCGGTTGGTAACGATGCAATGACAGTTTACGCGGTCCAGTCGAAGTCGGCTCCGGCAGCGGTCTACCGTGCCGCCTCGGTATCGGGCTTGGCATTCTTCCGCGGTTCGAATGACGCGTTGATGAGCTCTTCCAGAGAAAACCGGGTTGTGTTACTTCGGGACGTATCGGGCGCGCCGAGCGCGGTGGATGTAGCCAACCGGCAGTCGGGCTTGGAGGCCCCATCTTTGGTGGCGGCGTCGGACGATGGAAGCCGGGCCTTTGTTCTCAGCGGTGACTCGGTAGTGTCGCTTCCCTTGTCGGGTGCAGCTGCCACTACTTTGCACTGCTCCTGTACGCCAACTAGGCTCCAGCGTTTGCGCGGACGCGAAGCCTTTCTATTGACGGACTCGGCCACGGAATCCTTGGCCGTTCTTGACGGCGGGACAGCCGCTAGCCGAATACTCTTCATCCCAGTGAACGTTCCGCGGCAAGCGCGGGCAGAGGAGACAAAGTGACATCACTCAGGACCCAATTGAACAAGGTTGCGAAATTTCCGATGAAGACCTGGATACTGGGATCGATCCTCCTCGCTGGCGCTGCGATGCCTGCTTTGGCCGCGACCACCGTGGTGTGTACTCCCGCCGCCGGTCCGCAGGAAGTCAATGTCCCATATACGATAACCTGTACGGCCTCGGGCGGAGCCACGACTCCCTACATTTGGGACACCAACGGCACGGCGTTGTCGGCATCGTTGGGAGCCACGCTTACCCCGGACGGCACAGCCACGAACGCAACTGCAACGCTGACGGGCACGCCGACCACTGCCGGCACCTTTCCATTTACGATTCGGGCCACTGACAGCGACGCGGCACCGACTGCGGGGACGCAGAACTTTACCGGCGTGATCGCCGCGCTGCCCACCTTCAGCTGTACTCCGGCCACTTTGCCGAATGAGGTCGGGTCCGCATATTCCACCACGTGTACCGCTTCCGGCGGCACCGGTACCTACAACTGGACAAAAACCGGCACAACCCCGAACCTTACGCTGAGCGCTGCAACCGGTGCCACCACGACACTGTCGGGGACTCCCAACGCTGCCGGAACTTTTACCTACGCCATTACACTGACGGACAGCGCATCGACTCCCCAGACGGCGACCCAGAACTTCACGTCGACAGTAATCGCGGCGACAGTTTCCGCCACCTGTACCCCTACGGGTGCATTGGAGGTGGGGGTCGTCTACACGGTGAATTGCAGTTTGACGGGCGGTGTTCCGCCTTATACCTGGGTCACCACCGGGACGGTTCCGTCCGGGCTCGGCACATTGACTCCCGCGGGCAGTACGGCCAGCACCACGGCCAGCATTACCGGCACCTTCACAACGGCCCAAACAGCCGCGTTCTCGATCAAGGTGACCGACAGCGCGTCGACACCTCTGAGTTCCACGGCACCGACGAGTTTGGGCGGCACGATCATCCCTGCCCCCGCATTCACCTGTAGCAACAACAGCACGCCGGTCGAAGTCAACGTTCCTTACTCCACTACCTGTACAGTAACGGGGGGAACCGGGACGGCAGGCTATACGTGGTCGATTAGCTCCGGCACATTGCCGGCGGGTGTTACGGTCTCAAGCACCACTGCGACTACGATTACACTTTCAGGGACCCCCAGCGCTACGGGTGCGACCAGTTACACCGTACGTTTGGTGGATAGCGTGGGTGTAGCCGCCACACAGGCTTTTACAGGGACGATCGCCGCGCTGCCTACCTTTACGTGCAGTCCGGCCACCTCGCCGAATGAAGTAGGGTCCGCATACTCCACCACCTGCACCGCTTCCGGCGGCACGGGTACGTACAACTGGGCGACCACCGGTACTACCCCGAATCTCACCCTCAGCGCTGCAACCGGTGCCACCACGACACTGTCGGGGACTCCCAACGCTGCCGGAACTTTTACCTACGCCATTACACTGACGGACAGCGCA
>CAITMP010000439.1 GCA_903893525.1 uncultured Acidobacteriia bacterium
CCTCCGCCCGCCATGGCCCCCTCCCCGGGGCGTACGGGCATGCGCAAGCGCTTTACCCAAGCCGAGGTCGCGTGGCTGGAAAAGGCCGGTCTGTTCGAGGGGCAGCGCTTCGAGCTGATCGAGGGGGACTTGATCGATAAAATGGGGCAGAATCCGCCGCACGCATATGCAATTCGTCGTCTGGCATCATGGCTTGCCCAGATTTTCGGTTTGAGCCGATTGATGGTTCAATCGCCGGTTCAAGTCGCCCGCGCGGACCGTGAACTCAGTCTGCCCGAACCGGATATTTCGATTGTGTCGGAAGACAGCCGAGCCTATGCCGACCGGCATCCGCGTGGCGACGAGTTGCTGCTAGCGGTTGAAGTGGCGGACTCGTCCCTCCGGCTGGACAGCACCGTCAAGCGGAACCTGTATGCCCGTGCCGGGGTGCCGGAGTACTGGATTCTGGACGTTGCCAAGCAACGGATGACGGTCTACCGGAGACCGGTTTCCGGCGAGTATCTGGACGTGTTCGCGGTGGAATCGCAGGATACCATCAGCCCGGCCAACCACGAGTCGGCGGCGGCGCCATTGGCAACCGTCCTGGCCTGATTACTCCACCCCGAACGCCAGTAGCACATTCCCCGGCAAGCTGCCCCATTGTCCGTAACCCGATGTCGCGAATACCATCCCCGCGGCTACTACGGGTCCGCCGGCGTCGAATGCGCCTCCATTGCCCTTTACCCCGTTGACCGTGGGGAACTCACGGGCGGCATCGAAATCCCACAGGATCTTTCCGGTTCCGGTATCGTAGGCGCGGAGGTGTCCGTCAAGCGACGCCGACAAAACAAACCCAGTTGCAGCCGACACCGCCGCCGATTGTGCTGGACTACAGGGCCGACGGTCGCCGCAGCCGGGACTAGGCGTCTTCCAGACAATCTCTCCGTTGTCCACCCGCAATGCCGAGATGCCACCACCGTTGTCCGGATCTGGCTCGCTGCCCTTGCCGTTCGGCGCACGCCGGAAGCCGAGGTCGGAGACTGCGGCGTAGACCTGCTTGCCGTCGGTGGCAGGGCCCCATTGGATGCCGCCCAATGTGCCGCCCTTGCCAACCCGGGTGCTCCAAATCAGCGCTCCCTTTTTATCGGGGTCCAGTGCATGCATTTGCCCGGATTTTTGCCCCACCAGGATGGCCCGCCTTCCGCCGGCGAGTGACACCAGCATGGGAGAGCCGCCAAGATCATGGTCCGGACCGTTGGAATCGGGACAGTTGGGCCCTGCGGCGCAGGCCACGTTGAAGGCGTCGCCGGCCAAAAGTTGCTTCGACCAGACGAGTTGGCCGTCTGCGAGCGCCAAGGCAAGGACGGAGTCCGAAAGCGCCGTTGGTGGATCGGAGTAGTTGTCACCCGTGGAAACGTAGAGGACTCCCTTCGAGGCGTCGACTGTTGGTGCGGCCCACACTCCAACACCCGATGGGCCCATCAACTTGCGACCCTTTTTGTTGTCGAGCTGGGCACTCGCGGTTTCAGGGACGGTCCAGGTTTTCCACACCACGGCTCCAGTGGCCGCATCCAAGGCGGAGACGCTCCCACGGAACGTACAGCATGGATAGTCCGGCCGTGCTGCTGAGGATTCCTCGTAGGAGGCCGCTCCCACGTAGAGCCGGCCCTCGTGGAACACCGGCGTCGCGCTGGCGAGCGTTGCAGGGTGGTCGTCGATTCGGCGCTTCCACACGGTGGTTCCGGTCTCGGCGTCGAAGGCGCTCACAAAACCCGCCGTGTCGCCCAAGAACGCCAAAGCGCGCCCCTTCACGATTGCCACGGCCACGCCGGTGCGGATCTGTGCCGTCGCTTTGGACTGCCAGTGGGTGCAGCCGGTCTTGCTGTCGAGCGCCACCACGCTGCCATCCGGCCCTCCCAGGATCACCCGTCCCCGGTAGACCGCCGGTTGGGCCCGCATGTTGGTGCCACCCTCGAAGGCGTAAGCCCATCGCAGTTTCAGCTTGGGCAACTGGGCTGCTGTCAACCCTGCTGCCCCCGGCGTTTGGAATCGCCAGTTGGCATCCCCGGGACTCCAGCCAGCCCAAGACTCCGCCGTGGCCGCTGTTGCCCATGCCGTTCCCGATTTGCAAAGATTGCGCGATGAACTTTGGGCGCTGGTTCCCAGGTACTTTGCCACCGCGTTTCTTTCATCCGCTGACAGCGATTCGCCCTGGGTTCGCATCACGCCCGATTCCAGTGCCCGCAAGATCACCGGCACGGTCATCTTCCGCAGAATATCCGTAGGTGGGGTCCGGCTCCCCGCGGTGGCGTGCTCGTGGCAGACGGCACACCGTCCGGTAAATACCGCCAAGCCGACCGGCTCGTCGGCCGCCGCGAGGCCCATGCAGGCCGCCAGCAACAGTAAGCTACTTCTTGTTTTCGGCATCTGCCTTCCGCGCACCACCCAGAATGTCGGACATGGAGTAATTGCCCTCATGGCAAGCGTATTCGTAGATGGGGCCCGGAGCGGCGACGAAGGGGTACTCCATGGTCCACTTGCTGGCGAACGTGGACGGGTCGTCGATGGTGACCTTGTAGAGAATAGTGTCCTCGGCCGTCCGCGTGAAGCGCTCGATCACGTGCAGCTTGTTGTAAGTCCCCCGGAACCTGATCTGGCGGTTGAAGTTTGTGGTGTCGACCACCAACGTGTCGCCTTCCCAGTGTCCGACCGAGTCACCCAAGTAGAATGTCACATCGGCGTCCGGATGCTGGCCGACCATCCGCACAATGCGCGCGTCGTGGACCATTTCCGCCAGAATCATGATGTGGTCCTTGGTCTGGACTATTTGGTAGTTGTTGTTGTAGAGGACCGGCATCATCGGCGGACCGGTGCTGGACCCGAAACCCAACAGGCAGCGTTCGGCCAAGGGGCGATTCTTGACGCCGTCGAAGGCCCCTCCGTTGCGGGGCAGGGAGGCGTTGCGCCGCCGAGCCTCCTCCGTTGTGGCCGGAACCTTGCCATCCCGGGGATCCACCACCAGGGAAGTGCGCTTGACTCCGTCCACTCGCGCGAACTCCGAGCCCCGGTCCACAAATAGAACGTTGTAGCCGCCCGTTCCGGCCGAGCCGCTTGCCGCGAGCAGCGGACCGTCCGATGCGCCGTCGAGTTTGTTCAGCTCCTCGGCTTGGTTCTTCTCGATGAATTTCGCCTCCGCGTCCGTCAGTGTCGGTTTGTTCGCCAGCGCCGGGGGCCTCTCCATGGGGGTGATGGTGGCATTGGTCCAGATGCCCTGCAGATCCGGATGGCCGTCCGGCGTGCGGGGTACTTTCCAGTTCTTCTGGGCGGAGGCAGCCGCGCAGAGTGTAAACAGCAGGACGGCGGTCCGCACGGGCTACTTCTTCTCCTCGGGCGATTTCTGTTCGTACGGGGCTCCTGTGCCGCCGGATGAGCCCAGGAACAGCTTCCTGCCGTCGGGAAGTGAAATGTCCCGGCCATTGGCCCGGTTGGAGCCGTCCTTTGATTGATAGCCCTCCACCACCACAGGCGTTCCAGGGGAAACGGTTTGCTTCGTGAATCCCCGCCGCAGCAGAACGTTCGGGCTGCCAGCCTCCACCATCCAACTGGTGACCTTGCCATCACCGCCCTTCACGTCCAAGTGGATCCAAGCGTGCGGATTGATCAATTCCACCTTCGTGAGGACCCCCTCTAGATGGACAGGCTTCTTGGCGTCGAACTCGGCGGCAAAGGCGTGGTGGGCGTCGGCGACCCGTTCCGTGGATAACAATGCGACTGCGAGCGTGGCGGTCTGGAGTTTGGAGGAAATCATGCGGCCTTGGAAATTGTTGCAGACCCGGTTCCGGGAGTCAAGCGGCGGTCGGGACGCATGGCATAATCCAAGCATGATGCCTGACGTGAGATCCATTTGCCTGCAACATTTGACGTTCATGACGTGGGCGGATGCGGTCTTGCTGGACGCGGTCGCCAGGCAAATGCCGACCGAGACAACGGTTCTGAACCATATCTATCTGGGGGAATTGGTCTGGCTACGTCGCGTTCAAGGCCACAGAAGCGCGCAAATTACCCAATTTGAGGCACCGCGTGACATCGGAGCTCTGGGGACTGCCTGGCCGCTGCTGCATCGTGAATGGTTGGACTGGGCAGGTTCGGTGACGGATTGGTCGGTTCCCGTCGACCACCTGAATCTGAAAGGCGAGGCGTTCCGCATGCCCGCTTGGCAGATCGTTTTGCATCTTTCCAACCACGGCAGCTATCACCGGGGTCAGGTATCGGCCACCCTGCGGGCAGCTGGGATCCCGCCTCCCGCTACCGACCTGATCCTGTGGTTCCGTCAGAACCCAGGTTTTGCGTCCTAGGCCTACTGCTCGTTTGCGGACCGTTGCGCAAGTTCGCCGATGATCGGCAGCACGTAGGCGTCGCCTTGGCTGGCCTTGATCAGCATGAAGATGGAAACCCCCACGACCAAGCCTTCCAGCCCGCGGTCAATGCGGATTGAATTGTTTGAGGACGCGATCATGATGGGGTGAACCACCCACTGCACCATCAACCAGATGGCGAACAGGTAGAGGCCTTGGAACGCATGGAACCTCGCGATGTGCTCCTGCTTGAACTTCTGTGAGGCGAGAACGATCACAGCAAAGATCCAGCCCACCGTCGGGATATAGCACAGGATGGACGCGACGTGCGGGGAGAGGTTCGCGAGGGGGTCGGAACCGGAAAAGGGCTGTCGGGGACGAGGCGGGGCATTGCTGAATCCGGCTCCGGGTGCCGTTTGGGCTTTGCCGCATTTCGCGCAGAACGCGTCAACGTCCGCGACTTGGTTCCCGCACTGTGTGCAAAATGGCATCTCTGTAATTAATGTACGCCACCGGGAGTGGATTTGTTCGGTGCTTGGATCCTGGCCTGACTACATTCCGTTGCACCTTGCCCTCGCACTCTGCGGCTAGATCAGCGTAGCTCCGCGAATATCTATCCCTCGTTGGCGAAGGGACTCCGCTTCATCACGTACTCCACCGCTTCCTTCGGCACACTGAACTCGCTCATGGCGCCGTTGCCCATGAATCCGACGTCCTTCACTCCAGCCGGGCTGGTGTAATACGCGTCCACCACCATGTTCCGCGTCCAAGTCCAGAACTGCACACCTCCGGCGACATCCACAGACCGGTTGGCGCGGTAGGCCAGCTTATCGAGAAGTTCCGTCTGTTGGGCCGACTTTGCGGTCAGGAAATCCGCACCGTACTTCTTGGTCATGTAGAGGTCCAGCCAGATGAATCCGCCGTTGAAGATGGCGGCGAGGTCGGCGTTCCTGCTGCTGAGAAAGTCGATATACTCCGCGGCACCGGATTCGGTCGCACCCGGCACAATCAACTCGGCTAGGTGGCGCAAAGTCGCGAACTGATGCTTGGTGAATGCCTTGGGAACGAAGTTCGGGCCTCCGGACAGCGACTTGGCGTCGGCAAGAGCGACGTGGACATGCTGCGCCAGCGCTGGTTCCAGCACCCCGACCCCAGCGGCGGTCAGCACCATCGACTGACCCACAATCCGGAACAATTCCCTGCGGGAAACGTCGTCCATTTACTTAGACCTCGCCTTTCTTCATTTCGTCCGCCAGATGCTCGGCCGACCGCCACGCGTTGGCCACAATCGTCAGCGTCACGTTCTTGTCGGGATTGCCGTTGAACGGGGCCGCGTCGACCACGGTCAGATTGCGCACTTCGTGCGCTTGGCTGTACTTGTTGAGCACGCTGGTCTTCGGGTCCGCGCCCATTTTTACAGTGCCCGCCTCGTGGATGATCTCACCGCCCACCGACACCGCGCTGGCATTCTGGGGGAACGGTTTCGCGTTGGGTGTGCCACCCATGGCCTGGATCAGGTCCGTGAAGGTGCGGTGCATGTGCTGCACCATCTTGACTTCGTACTCGCTCCACCGGAAGCTGAACTTGAGAACCGGAATGCCCCATTGGTCCACCACGGTGGGGTCGATCTCGCAGAAGGAATGCTCGTTCGGGATCATCTCGCCGCGACCGGCGAAGCTCACCTGCGCACCGTACGACTGCCGGATGGCGTCCTTCAGCCGCGATCCGTATCCCTCCGCCTTGGCCGCGACGCCCCGGAACGACCCAATCTGCGGCATCCCGTAACCACCGCTGATTTCGATATGGTAGCCGCGCGGGAAATCCTTGTTCTTCTTGTCCAGCTCCCACCACGGCACATAGACGTGCATGCCGCCGATGCCATCGCTGTTGTGGCGCATCATGCCTTCGAGCGCAGGCACGTTGCCGCCGAGCGAGTAGCCGACCGTGTCCGTGAGGTTCCTGCCCACCTGGCCGGAGCCGTTCGCGATGCCGTTGGGGAACTTCGTCGACTTCGAATTCAGCAGCAACCGGGCCGATTCGCAGGCGCTGGCAGCCACAACCACCGCGCGGCAGCGGATCTGCTTCTCGGTCTTGGTCGTCTTGTCGATATACGACACGGCCTTCACGCGGCCGTTGTCATCCACCAACAGTTCGCGCGCCATCGCGTTGTTGATGATCGAGAGGTTTCCGGTCTTCATCGCCGGGAAGATCATGGCTTGGCTGGACGTGAAGGCGGAAGCCGTCCGGCACCCGCGTCCGCACTGTCCGCAGTAGTGGCATGCAGCGCGACCGTGGATGGACTTCGTGAGCATGGCCATGCGGGAGGGGATCACCGGGATGTTCAGTTTCTTTCCGGCGCGCATCACCAGTTGTTCGTGGACGCGGGGCGGGATGGGGGGGAGGAACTTGCCGTCGGGGGCCGACCGGATTCCTTCCCGTGTGCCGGTGATGCCGATGAAGTCCTCGGCCTTGTCGTACCAAGGGGCCATCTCGTCATAGGTGATGGGCCAGTCGGTGCCGAGACCGTCGAAAGAGTAGGGCTTGAAGTCGTAGTCGGCGAAACGGAGGGAGATACGGCCGTAGTGGTTGGTGCGGCCGCCGGTGATGCGGGACCGGAACCACTTGAATTCACTGCCCTCGGCGACTGTGAAGGGTTCGCCGGGAATGTTCCAGTAGCCGTTCGGAGCCAGGAAGTAGCCGAACGGGTAGATGTCCTTGCCGAAGTAGTTTTCAGCGTTGGGCCCGACCCCGCGGTGGTCCACTTCCCAAGGCCACATGTGCTCCTTGAAATCCTTGTTGGGATTGAGCATCGGGCCTGCCTCGATGAGCGTGACCTTGACACCCATTTCGGTGAGGACTTTGACGGTAGTGCCGCCGCCGGCTCCGGAACCGATCACGACAACGTCGTGGATTTCGGGGGAACGCTGAACCTGGAACATTACTGTAGATTATCACCGGAAGTGGGCGGCCTGTTAGCAAAAAAAGGCCGGGAAGGATCTGTATCCTCTCCCGGCCGCGGTTCAGCTGACGCTGTTAGTACGCTCCTAGTGGTGCCGAAGTTCCGTCTCGATGTCCGTCAGGGCTTTTTGGGCGCGCTCGGCATCTTCCAAGTCCGCTTCCAGCCGACGCAGAGCCACGCCGATCACGTCCCGGTGGTGCAACTTCGACCCGAAATGGCCCTGGCTCAATTTCAGCCACAAGTCATGGGCGCGTTCCACGTCTTCGGGCCACAACCGGGGCGGGTGCGGTCCAAGATTGACGAAGTGTGGCGGTTTCTCCGGCTGTGAAATTTCCAGCGAGAACGCATGCCGCGGTTCCGGCAACCGTTCCCACGCAAGGCCGATCAGCCGGGCGAGTTCCGCAGTATCCATTCGCAGCGATGCGCCGGTAACCACACGAGACACCTGCAACCGCTGCGCCGTCTGCATGATCGCGCCAAACGGATCGGGGCTCGGCACCACCAGCAACTCGACGGTCTTGCCTTCCTTCTCGGCGATTTCAACTACCTTCGAGAACAACTCCCGCTCGTAGTCACTGAAAATCTGGCTTTGGGAAAGCTGCAGGTCGGCCGCACCGTCAGAGACTTGGCGAACGGTCATTACAACGATGTCGTGCCGCCTCATGTTGGTCTTGTGGATTACGGTCCGCAGGTGCGAAAGGTTGCTCAGGTCGCGGACCGCAATCAGGATCGATCCCGGGCGTGCCTTCAGGCTGCTGGACTCCGTATCCACCTGCACATCCAGATTGAATTCCTCCAATCCGTGCTTCACGCCGTGGAGCTTCTTTCTGTTGATGTGCTCGGAAACCGTAAAGATGATGAAGAGGATGATGGTGAACGCCAAGCCGTAGATGGTGGCGTACTTCTTCGAAAACAGGTTTGCGATGGCGGTCGCGCCGAGCAGGAGGGTTGTAATGCCCAGTCCGATGGGAATTTCGACGCCCGCGATCCGGATGTTCAGCGGGAATTTGTATTCCTGGTCGTGGCGGTGGTAGCGCAGCACCAGCACACCCAGCGATTTCAGGAAAAAGCTCCAAACAACGCCGAAGGCATACGCCTCGCCCAGCAGGTAGACGTCGCCGCCGCTCAGGATGATCGTAATGACCTGCAGGATCGCGATCAGGTTGATGATGCGGTAGGTGGTGCCGAAACGGCGGTGCGGCTTGCGGAACCAGTCCACCAGAACGCCGTCCTCGGCCACGCGGTTCATCACGCCGTTGCCGCCGATCATCGATGTGTTGACGGCACCAGCCAGAATCAGGACGCCTACTGCCACCACGAAAACGTGGAAGCCGAGCCGCAGGAATTCGGGTCCAGCCAAGTGCATGGCCAAGCCGCCCAGCAGGTTGTCCACGTATTTGGGGCGGATCGCATCCGGGATGATCATCGCCGCGAACAGCGTGATCAGGCCGGTGGAAACCGATGCATAGACGCAGACGATGTTGCCGGTGATTTCGAGGTTCTTGAGCTTGGGATAGGCGATTTCGCGGTAGACCTGCGCCAATGTTTCGAAACCGCTCATGGATAGCAGCGAGTGGCCGATGGCGATCATGACGGCAACGGCGGAAATGGTGGGGAAAATGGTTCCCTTGAACCAGCCGAGGGAGGAATCGCTGAAGTGGAGGTTGGCGGCGATGGGCGCGGGAGGGATCTGGGCCGCACCGTTCAGCATGATTGTGAGCGGGCACCAGATGAGGAAGATCACGACCATGACGGTGGTGATCTGCATGATCCGAAGCGCCTTGCCGCTGGATTCATGCATGCCCTTGGTGTTTTCCCACCAGAAGTAGATGGTGACCAGAACGGCGAATCCGGCCGAAAACCAGTTCGGCGGAAGCACGTACTTGGTGTGGGTCATCACCAAGACTTCGTTCACCAGCCCGGCCAGATACTGGC
>CAITMP010000440.1 GCA_903893525.1 uncultured Acidobacteriia bacterium
CGAGAAGTGTTGGTGAACTCGGCGATTGCGAACTTGGCAGTCTCGCGCTAGAAATTCTCCGGCTTCACCGGAAGCGGGTGTGGTTCAATGGTAGAATGTGGGCTTCCCAAGCCTGAGACGAGGGTTCGATTCCCTTCACCCCCTCCAATTCTTCAATTTCCTCGGAAAATCAACACTCTGGAACGTGTTTGACGTCCATGACATTAGCAGTAGGATTAGCAGTAGAGCATGGCTAGCATCCATCGTCGCCCCAACTCGAAGTTCTGGCACGCCAGTTGGTACGACGCCAACGGTCGCCAGGTCATGCGGTCGACGAAACAGGCCGACCGAAAAAAGGCGCTCGCCGTGGCCGTCGAATTCGAGCGGGCTGAACGACTGGCCAAGGACACCAAAGTCAGCGAGACCCAGTTCCGGAAGGTTCTCAACGATATCATGGCCCGCTCCGGTTCTCCCGAGCGGCTCCGAACGACCTCGGTTCGCGACTGGCTGAACGAATGGTTGCGACGCAAAGGAGCCAAGCGTAGCGAGGAAACCACCGACCGCTACCAGGGGGTCATCAACACCTTCCTGGCGGAATTGGGGCAACGGGCTGATGCGCCGCTCGGTGAAATCCGCCCGACGGACATCGATGAGCACCTCACCCGCCGCCTCGGATCCTCCTCGGTCAAGACCGCAAGGCTCCACCTGGAGGTGATCCGCTCGGCGTTGGAGTTGGCCCGCCGGCAGGGACTGCTCGATACCAATCCCGCCGAAGCCGTCGAGAACCCAGAGGGCAAGGGCGAGACCCACGAACCGTTCACGAACGCCGAGGTGGCGATGCTGATCAATGCCGCAAGTCCGGAATGGCGCACATTGATCCTGCTGGGAGCACGTACTGGCGTCCGGCTCGTTACGCTGGCGTCGCTTCGGTGGGATCAGGTGGACCTCACGACGGGTGTTCTCAAGATCGCCAATCCCGGCAAGCGCGGGAATGCCGTCGCCATTCCGCTGCATCCCGATCTCCAAACCTGTCTGGAAGGCCTTGCAAGTACCGACACACCAGAGGAATACGTCATGCCATCGCTCGCGGGATTTGAGAGCGGCGGCAAGCGTGGCTTGAGCCGGCAGTTTCACCGACTCATGCTCGAAGCGGGCGTTGACCGTCGGGAGGTCGTTAATCCAGCGGGACGCAGTTTCGCCAAACGGTCGTTTCACTCCCTGCGACATACCTTTGTTTCCGACCTTGCGAACTCTGGTTCCAACCCGGAAATCCGACGGAAGCTAACCGGCCACAAGACCGCATCTGTCCATGACCTCTACACACATCTAGAGCACGAAACACTGCGGCTTGCCGTGCATGCGATTCCCGGTCTCCCGAAAATCGGAAAATAAAATTAGGTGGCGGCCCAGGAGGGACCCTTCGCTCCGCATGGGTGGCGTCGGCCTACCGGGGGGTGTAGATGGAACCAGTTTAGGAAAGATCGGATCGAAGACCCCCCCGGGGGGTAGAATGGTCCGGTAGGGTTCAGATCAGCGCACGAGATGACTCGATTGATGCTTACGACCGATCAAAAGACTCATAGGTGCGTCCAATTGAATATAATAACAATTGTGCACACGGGAAAAATGAGGAGATCAACCAGCAATCAGGCGCCACACGAGTAGGTTCCTGATAGGACGGGTTCTCCTGAGGCCACGGAACCGAGACAAGCTGCGCACCGGTTGAAGGAAGCAGCGGTGATTCGACGGTCGCGCAGCCAGAATTTCCGATGTGCGGGTTCAAAAGTGTGGCACTTCCCCAGCCTTCGGTTGAAATTCACCCAGGGGTAATCCGAATCGCTTGTTGGGCGGCCTCGAGTCGCTGCATGGTTAATGGCTAAGGTGACACGGACGTCTTCTTGGCTCCCCGTTTCATCGGGACCCATAGGTAGACCAATCGGACGACAGCCAGCCTTCGGAAGGCCTCAAGCGCTCGAGATCAGTTTGCGGCCATCCTGTCCCGAGGTGGGCGTCACTGACATAATGGCGTCCTCACGTCGGAGAATTCCGGACCATATAGGAAGCCGGAAGGATGTTTGGGTGACCTGTTCTACGACATCAGAAATCCCGCGGTAGCAGGGCCGGTCAGATGGCAGTAACGACAAGCTTCTGGTATCGGGACGAGGCACCGGCACTCTTTGCCCTCTAACGGGACTTCCGGCGGGACTTGGGCTTCGCTTGTGGCAGGAGATCCTGGGCTGGAACGCCGAGTGCGGCTGAGAGCTCCATGAGTTCGATGTCTGTCACGCAACGAAACTGAGACTCGATCTTCGCGTAGGACTCCCG
>CAITMP010000441.1 GCA_903893525.1 uncultured Acidobacteriia bacterium
CGCCCGCAACGTCTCCCGTTGGGTGGATGGCATTGTGGTGCGTACTTTCGCGCAGAAAACGGTGGATGACCTTGCGCGATGGTCGCGTGTGCCGGTGATCAACGCCCTCAGCGACATGTGGCATCCCTGCCAAATTCTGGCGGACATGCAGACGCTGCGGGAGCGATTCGGCTCGTTGCGGGGGCTGAAACTGGTTTTCGTCGGCGACGGCAACAATGTCGCGCATTCCCTGATGCTAACTGCAGCTCGGCTCGGCATGGATTTCACGCTCGCCTATCCGCCCCGGTACGACGCATCCCCGGCCGTGATTGCCGAGGCACGCGAGATCGCAGCGCAGAACGATTCCAAGATTGTTTTGACGCACAATCCGGAGGAAGCCGTGGTTGGTGCCCACGCCGTCTACACGGATGTTTGGGCCAGCATGGGCGAGGAGGCGGAAGCCGCCGAGCGCCGCGAAGCCTTCGCCGACTACCAAGTGGATGACGACCTGATGTCACGCACGTTGCCCGAGGCTATCTTTATGCACTGCCTCCCGGCCAAGCGCGGCGAGGAAGTTACCGACAGCGTGGTGGAATCGATGCGGTCCGTGGTCTTCGACCAGGCGGAAAACCGACTCCACGCGCAAAAGGCACTGTTGATGATGTTGTTGGGGAAATCGTAAACACATGAAACTTTGGGGTGGCAGGTTCGAAACCGGACCTTCGGAAATCTTTGAGCGCTTTTCCAATTCGCTGCATTTCGATAAGCGGCTGATCGGTGCCGACGTGGAGGGGTCGCAGGCCTTTGCTCGGTCTCTGCACCGGGCCGGGGTGCTTACGGCAGAAGAATGCACGCAGATCGTGGACGCGTTCGATTCGATCCTGAGGGATGCCGAGGCCGATCCCAACTTCTTCGACGGGGCGACCGACGAAGATGTGCATAGTTTCGTGATCGGCAAGCTGGGCGCACGAGTTGGGGCCTTGGCGGGCAAAATCCACACCGGTCGCAGCCGCAACGAACAGGTTTCGCTCGATACCCGGCTATGGCTGCGCGGAGAATGCGACAAGTCGCGGGGGTGGCTGGTGGCCCTGATGTCGGCGCTGCTGGACCTGGCCGGGAAATACCCGAATGCGGTGATTCCCGGCTACACACATCTGCGCCGCGCACAGCCGGTCCTGTGGCCGCACTACATTTTGGCTTTGTTCGAGATGTTCGCCCGCGATTTCGATCGCTTCGGCGAGGCCCGTCGCCGCGTCAACGTGATGCCCCTGGGCTCCGGCGCATTGGCTGGCAGCGGCTTCCCGCACGACCGCGAGGCGATCGCGCGCGATCTCGGCTTTGACTCGATCACGCTCAACAGCATGGACGTGTCCGCCGACCGCGACTGGGCCTTGGACTACGTCTACGCCGCTACGGTAGCCATGATCCACCTGAGCCGGCTGTCCGAGGATTGGATTCTTTATTCATCGGAGGAATTCGGCTGGATGGAGCTGGGCGACGGCGTCACAAGCGGGTCGAGCCTGATGCCGCAGAAGAAGAATCCGGATTCGTTGGAGCTGATCCGGGGCAAGTCGGGGCGCGTGGTGGGGTCGTTGAACTCACTGCTGGTTACGATGAAGGGTCTGCCGATGACCTATAACCGTGACATGCAGGAGGACAAGGAGCCCTTGTTCGATGCTGCGGACCAGGTGAACGGGTGCTTGGAGATGGCGGCGGCGGTGGCCGAGTCGGTGGTGTTGCGGGAGCAGGTGCCGTTCGATGCAGCCGAGGCAAGCTGGGTGGTCGCAACGGACTTGGCCGAGGCGCTCGCGCGCAACGGCACGGCGTTCCATTCGGCGCATCAGATCGTGGGGCGGCTGGTTCTGGAGAGCGTGCGCAACGGGAAGCGCCCGGCGGATTGGAACGCGGAGGCGCTGGCGGCCTTCGCACCGGAATTCACGCCGGATGTGGCGCGACTGCTAGACCCGCGCGAGGGCATGAAGACGCGTGAAATCCTAGGCGGGACGGGCCCCGCGACTGTGGCCAAGGCGTTGCTGACCGCGCGAGAGCGGCTGGCCGCGATGACGGCGTAGGACTGAAATGAAGAGCTTTCGGCACGGCCAGATCCTGAAGATCATCCGCAGCCGGAGTGTCTCCACCCAGGACGAACTGGCCCGGGCTTTGCGGGACAGCGGCGTTGAGGCGACGCAGGTAACCCTCTCCCGCGACATCCGGGAGCTCGGGCTCGTCAAGACGACCGACGGCTACCGGGAGTTGACGCGTGAGGCGCAGGGGACGCAATTCGCCTCGCTGGCATCGGAATTCCTGCGGGACGTGCGCCAGGCACAGAACCAGATCGTGTTGAAGACCGCACCGGGACATGCCAGTTCGGTCGCGGTGGCACTGGATGCGGAGGATAGGCCGGAGGTTCTGGGAACCATCGCCGGGGACGACACGATCCTCGTGATTTGCCCGGACGCGGTTACTGCGCAGGCGCTACGGGGGCAGTTTCTGGCAATGCTGGAGGGGTAGAGGGCTGCGATCAAACGGGCCTGATGCGCCCGTCGGCCATCAACCGGAACCGGGTACCGCGCCATTCCACTTCCCTGCCTCCGATTCCGGCGCACCAAACGGCGAAACCGAACAAATCGCGGGCTGGAACCGCCGCGAATTCGGTCGCATCCCAAGCTCCAACAGCGTGCATCGATGCCGCCGCCGCGCACATCCGCGCCGCCATTCCACCGAGTGCCACTGGCCAGTTGCCCGTAAGCGCGGCCACCAAGCACCAGAAAGTCGCCTGCGTCACCGCATAACCAAAATATCCACCGGGCCGCGACACACGGATGGTACGCGACCACCGCGTCTGGTGCCGCCAAACTTCCGCCCAATTCCCCGCCCCGAGATTCGTCTCGACAACGCTATCGGACATGGCGATGCGCTTCCCCAACGCCGAAATCCGCGCGCCCAATTGGTAGTCGTCGGCCAGAAACTCCCGGATCGATGCGAATCCGCCAATCGCATCCAATTCGGCCCGCCGGAACGCCATCGTGGAGCCCAGGGCAAATCCCGAGGACGAAAGAAGCCGGGCAACCAATACACTGGGCGCGAATTCGGTCGCAATTCCCAACGCCTCGGCGCGAGAGGGCACAGACCCGCCGCGTCCACGGTACAGGCACGTCACCAGGCCGACCTGGGGATCCCCCAGCAATCCCAAGACGCGGACGAGGTAGTCCGGGTGGACCCGGATGTCGCCGTCGTTGACCAGCAGGGTATCGTAGCGGGCTTCCCGTGACAGGATCTCCAATGCCCCGACCTTGCGGTTCGGGGCGTCGTTTGCCGTCCCAACAACGCGGATCGGCACCGATGGAAACTCGCGGCGCAACTGCTGGATGTCTTCCATGGCCGGATCTTCGGGATCGGCCACCCCGAAGAGGATCTCGAATTCCGGGTACCGCTGCGACGCATGGGACCGGATCGCCTCGTAAAAACCTGGATCCCTGCCCCGGACCGGCTTGAGGATCGAGACTGGCGGCCGATAGTTGGAGATTTTCGCGCCCCTACGGAAACGCATTGCCCCCGCAACCGCAAGCAGATTGTACGGGATGCCGAGCAGGGCGGGAATTGCGGGGACCATGATCACAGGTTCACTGGGAAATCAGCACCACGCCGACCAAAATTAGCCCGATACCTGTCCAGCGACGCCAATCGACGGCCTCCTTGAGCAGGTACCGCGCCAAAAACGTCTCAGGAATAAAGGTGATGGCCGAAACCGGCACCGCGAAGCTCATGGGAGCGATGGAAACCAGCTTCATGAAGGAAAAGAACGACACCGCCATCGCGCACGTGGAAACGATCACCATCCAGTTGCGCGCGATCGCCGAAAGCGCCCCGCCCAGGGCCCCGGGACGGAAATCGCTAATTTCGCCGTGGTGCCGCATCCCGAGCGAGCGGAAGACGTCGCCGATCACTGTGGATGACACGCAAAGCGCAACCAACAGCCACTTCATTGACCACCATCCGGTTTCTTTTCCGACACCGGATGGGTCCCGCCGACCAGGAACACACCGACTGTTATAAACACAATCCCGGCCCAACGTGTTGGCGACACGGTCTCGCCAAGGAAAAACCGGCCCGCGAATGCCGTAACCACGTACCCGATGGCCGTAACCGGCATCACGTAGCTCAAATCGGCCCAGCTCAGCAGCGCCATGTGGGCGAATGTCCAGACCACTAGCATGAACACACCCAATGCCACCCAAGGGTGGAACAGGGCTGCAATCAGGTCCACCGGCGAATTGCCGATATCCCCGAGCGCCTGCATCCCGTGCGTCAGAGCCGAATTGCCGGCCACATTGCTGAGGACGGAAAGAACCGCAAACAGCTGGGTCTTGCGGCGGACGTCAGTCACCGGCATTCGCTGAAACGGCAGCCCGCTGCTGGGTCTGGGTCCGTTGCTCGGCAATGAATTTCTTGCGCCGCGCGCGGAGTGCCATGTACTCCTTGCCTTCCTTGAACAGGCGGTTGCGCTCGTGGGAATCGAACATGACCTTGCTGATCATGCGCCACACGACCTTCGGACGGAAGTAGTACTCGCTATAAAAGCGCTCCACCCAGTCCATCAGTTCGGCCTCGTCGAGGTTCTCGTAGACGACCTTGGGCAACTGGTTGCCGCGATCATCGACAATGTTCCCGATGGTGATCAGGTTGTTCTTCTCGGCGTAGTTATAGAACTCGGTGCCGGGATAGGGGTGGGCAATCGAGACCTGGATGGTCTCGTTGTCCAGCTTCTTGGCGAAATCGATGGTCTTGCGGATGCTCTCGCGGGTTTCCCCGGGCAATCCAACGATGAAATCGCCGTGGATCACCAAGCCCAGCTTCTTGCAGTTCGCCGTGAAGCGCTCGGCCATGTCGATGGTCGCGCCCTTCTTGATGTTTTTCAGAATCTGCGGGTCGCCGGACTCGTACCCGACGATCAGGAGCCGGCAACCGGCTTCCTTCATGGCCTTGAGCGTGTCGTGGTCCGTGGTGACGCGCGACGTGCAGGACCAAGTGAAGTTCAGGTGCTTCAACTTCGAGCAGAGTTCGATGGTGCGTTCCTTGCGGTAGTTGAAGGTGTCGTCATCGAAGAAGATCTCCTTCACTTCCGGGAAGTTTTCGAGGACCCACTTCACTTCGGCAACGATGTCGTCGCTGGAACGCAGGCGCCACCGGTGGCCGGAGTGCGTTTGCGGCCACAGGCAGAAGGTGCACATCGCGGGGCAACCGCGCGACGTGTACATCGAGATGAAGGGATTCAGAAGGAACGGGACGTTGTAACGCGTGACGTCCAAGTCGCGCTTGTAGATCTTGGAGACCCACGGCAGCGCATCGAGGTTCTCGATCATCGGCGCTTCGGGGTTGTTGACGATCTTGCCGTCCTTGCGGAAACTGGCACCGGGGATTTCCTCCAACGGTTTCCCGTTGGCGAAATCGACAATCTGGTGGTCGAACTCGCGACGGATCACGAAATCGATGGCGTCGCAGGCATTGAGCGACTTCTCAGGCTCCACCGTGACGGGCGGTCCTACGAAGCAGACCTTCATGCCCGGGTTGGACGCCTTCATCATCTGCGAGATTTTGCAGTCGACATCAAAACCCGGAGTGGAGGTGAAAAGGACAAGGAGTTCGAAGTCCTTGGCCATCTCGACAGTCTGTTCAATCGAGATCTTGTGCGGTGGCGCGTCGACGACTTTGCTATCGGGCAGCATGCCCGCGGGGTAGCAGAGCCAGACCGGATACCAGTAGGACTCGATCTCCCGCGACGCCGGCCACCGCGAACTGGCTCCGCCGTCGAAGCCCTCGAAGGAAGGTGGGTTGAGAAACAGAGTTCGCATGGAATATACCATTGTAGGGCACGGAGTCAGTCGAGAAAGAGCTTGGCGGAACAAAGTCCGCCAGCCACAAGGATTATCGGTCCGCTTTGAGGCGAGCGAACCAATTGCAACCACACTGGAGTTGCTGCGAGCGGGCCACGCGAATCAATAGAACAGATACTTGCGCCACTGTTCGTCACTCTTGCCCAGCATCCGCATCAACTGCCGGCTCGTATGCAGACTGAACGGCTTCGGCTGGCGCAACAGCTTCATCCCCGCCTCCTCAGGCGTCCGGCTGCCCTTTCGGTTGTTGCACTGGTGGCAACATGCAACCAAGTTCTCCCATGCGGATTCCCCGGCTCTGGAGCGCGGAATCACGTGGTCCAATGTCAACTCGCCCGCAGGTAGGGTCTTGAGGCAGTATTGGCACATGTAACGGTCCCGCATCATGATGTTCTTGCGGGATAGTGCCCGTGTCTGGTGTGGAATACGCCGGTATTCCAACAGACGGATCACGGAGGGTACACGGACAGTCCTTCGGGAGGAGTGTACGGCGGAAGTGCCGTGCTCCTCTGCTGCGGCGATGCCTTTGAGCACCAGCACCAGCGCCCGTCGGGCTGCGCAAACGTTGATTGGTTCGTAACTCGCATTCAATACGAGAACGGCTTTCTGGAGTCGCGTGTAGGAAGGCATGGTAGTGTCCTTTTCTCGATCCGTACTTGTTTTGCTTTTACCCATTGCATTGCTTGCCTGCGGTCAAAACCGCGTCAATTCCGCCTGTCAACCCTCGCTACGGTCAGCAGGGTCACGGACTTCGCGCCTGCCCGTTTCAGCACCGTGGCACAGGCCGAGGCGGTCGCGCCCGTCGTCATTACATCGTCGATAAGAAGAATTCGTTTGTTTTGGATATCCCTTTTGGAACGGACCTCGAAGACTCCGGCTACATTGCGGCGTCTCTCGGCCAAAGAAAGACTGGCTTGCACTGACCCGGCGCGCTTGCGTCGCAGGGCCTTCGCCAGCGGCAGGTTTCGTCTGCGTGCCAATTCCCGGGCCAGCAGTTCGGACTGGTTGAACCCCCGTTCCAGAGACTTCCGCCAATGCAGCGGCACTGGAACAACCAGGTCGAATTGACTGTCGACCGGCAACGCGCGGTTCATCAAGCCGCCCAAGGTTCCGGCGAGAGGCCGCATTCCCGCGTACTTGAATAGATGGATCAGGCTCCGGAGCGTACCTTCATAGAAGCCGAAGGTTGAAGCGCTGTCAAACCCGCGAAGACCTGCACGGCACGCCCGGCACACCCCGTGGCTGTCCAAGGGCATCGCGTTGCGGAAGGGAGTGTGGCATGCGGAGCAAAAGAACTCCGCATCCAAGGGTGCGGGAGCCTTCATGCAGTCCCCACAAACGGGGACTCTCGTCCACTTTGTTAATGGAGCGTGACAAACGCGGCAATCTGCGGGGAAAAATAGCGAAAAAAGAGCGTGCGGAATGGATCCGATGGAAGAGGCGACCGTTCTCGTCAGCAAGCGACTCGAGAAGGTGCACCTCCTGAGCGTCGTCGACCGTGTTTGAGCGGCGTTCTTGGCATGTCCTCGAAACCCAAGTGCGGAACCTATAGGGCGGGAAATACCCGCCCTAACCTCCAAGTGTAGGCAGTGGCTGGCCGGTTGTCAAGAACAGAAAGGCCTATCGCGAATAGCGTCGAGTGCGACCGAATGTTCACTCTATCGGGCTATCGCCGCTTCGCATGCCACCTTCCGGGATGCTAACCCTGGTGCGGTCACCTTGAGAAGCGCAGCCCTAACCGCGCGCTGATGCGACACAACGGTCTTTCGATCCGGCTCGATAAAGGGTACGGAACAGAGGTTTTCCAAAGGCAAGTCCGGTCCCACTAATGACAACACGCCTTCTGGATTCTTAATCAGGGCCAGCGACAGAGCGAAATACAAATCACTAGTGGTTCCGGCGTCAACCACTGACAACAACTTGGCGGCAATACTCAGCCACTCGGGGGAGCCGGTTTCGACGGCCGACATCACAGCTTTCCATTCCGCACCATTCCCGGCTGTCATGTCTGCGAACACAGGGCCAATACCACGAGATGCGATTGCGTTCTTCAAGGCCGTCGCCTGATCCCGGGCTGGCACTTGGGCCAGAGCCGGAGTCTGAGCGGAAATCCCGTTCTGGCGCTCACATGCTAAGGAGCAGATTGCGAGCAGCAAGACACCGAACCGTACCAAGTTGGCAGACTCACGGGACGACTTCAAGTTTATGGTCTCCGCTTCGTGAAATCCTGTGGCGGACCCCTGGAGGCAATATGATGCACCCTTGGGATGCGTCATGCCGACGGTTGTCCCCATGAATGAGAAACCCGCCCCGACCACCCGGTACGGGACCGAGAGGAGTGAGCGACATCACGTGTGGCCCGTGCGCCTTCGTATTGTGTGGACTTCCAATAGTATACGTTCCGTGGGGAATCGGCCCGATATTCCGCATAGTTTCTGCACGGGGGTTGTTCCGGCCCGGGCCAGTCCCGGAATATCCATGTGATGATATGGTTCGACCATTGTTGGTGAGCTTTCCCGTACTCTGGCTATATTTCCACATTACCTCGACAGCATAGCAGGTGTTTCGTTCGGTGTAAAGCGTCAGATCGAGGGCACTTTTAGCCGCCGCCCGTGCCTTCCACGAACTTCTCGATACCCATGCGGTAGATAGCAACGTGACCATGCCGGTCGCTGCAAAAATAAACGCTCTGGCTGTCCCGGCTAAATATTGGAGAGACCATTGCCGGATCGGAGGCACGGTGTTCGCACAGTGTCAATTCCCGCCGAGTTACCCGCAACAGAAGCAACACGTACGCGGAAGCCCGGCTGCGGCTGGCGCCGACAAAGACTGAGGAATCGACATTGGCACCAACGCTCTCGAATTGGCTGGTCTTCGCAACCAACTTGTC
>CAITMP010000442.1 GCA_903893525.1 uncultured Acidobacteriia bacterium
AACGAAATCGCCAGCCTCGAACTCGGTCTGAAGAATGTGGAGCTCAAGCGCTCCAAGGACGGCTATTTCGCCGGTGCCAACTTCCCCATCAACCCCAAGCTCCTCAAAGAGGAAACAGACTTCGACGCCAACGACCCCACCCTCAGCGCCAACGCCCGCCGCGTCCGCTGGGAGCAGTTGATGGTTGAAAACAAGGGCAAAATCGACGCCGCCGCAGCCCGCCGCTTCATGGCCGACCACTACGACACCGTCAGCAAGAAGACCGAGCCCAGCGAACACACCCTCTGCGGCCACGTCGACCTCTCCCCGCGCGGCATGGGCGACTGGAAGGCCCCCTTCGAGCCCGCCGGAGCCGTACAAAACAAGGTGGCCGACGCCGCCCTGATCTCCAACATGAGCTTCATGGCCGCCGCCGGACACGCCTGCGGACTGCATTTCAAGGCCGCACCCCACGCAAAAAAACACCCCGAATTCGCGTGGCAAGCCCCGCTCCTGATCGACATGGACTCGCACCGCTGGACCCAGATCACAGGTAGCAAATAGCGCAAATGAAGGTGGCCCCGTCCGCTATCCCCGGCATCGTCATCCACGGCCCGGACTCCCCCGGTTTCGAGGATGCCCTCCCGTCCCTGCTCGGCCGCGCGCCACGGGAGCTGCTGAATCCGGCCCTGCCGTATTCCGTGGTTGTGGAAAACTCCTCGGACCGCCTCGTTTCCCTGCTCGGAGTGCGCTTTGACATGGTCGGGCCCAAGGCCAAGCAAATCTCGGTCGTCCACTACGCCGACACACTCCGCAACCCATCGAAATCCGACATCCGCCCAGGCTCCAAGCGCTTTGTCTGCGCCGAGCCGGCCTATACCGCACTCGTCATTCGAGGTGAGGTCGCGGCCAACACACGCGGGCGCATGAATTTGGACAATCTCCGGCGCATGCTGTCCATCCGGGCCTCCATCGACTGCGCGGCCTTCGACGACGGTGATTTCCAAGGCCCCGACACCCACGGGTCTTTCGCCAGATTCGCATTGGAGCGCGAAAGCGAGCTGGAACTCGTTCGTCAAGTCCTGGCCATGGAGCAGGAGACTGTCGATCGAATCGAACAAGTCCTAGTGGCCGCCGTGCAGGACAATGAGGATCGCGCACGCCGTTATGCGGCCCGGAAACTGCTGGAAGCGCTAGCGGCCAGCCGAGGGGATCTTTTTACCCGCGCCCGGAACTACCACTGCCGAATTCCCCTTTGGAGGTCCACCGATGCGACTCGCCCCTAACTTAATCTTGACCGCTCTGGCCATTCACTCGGCCCTAACCGCCGCCACCTACCAAGGCCGGGAACTCCAGGCGCTCACCGAGCCCCCCACATCCCCCGGCGCACCCGTTTACATCCACATCCCCGCCCCCTCGGAAGGCAACTACCGCGTCACAGTGACCCTGGGGTCACCCGAACACCCTTCCGACACCACGGTCAAGGCCGAACTCCGCCGCCTGATGGTCGAAAACGTTCGC
>CAITMP010000443.1 GCA_903893525.1 uncultured Acidobacteriia bacterium
CAGGTCCCCGGCTGCGGCCCGCGCCAGCAGTTCCTCGTCCGGCAGACTCGACCACAGGAAATAGCTGAGCTTGTTCGCCAAGGCTAAGCCCGGGAGTGGCACGGTGGCACCCGAGGCGGACGGCTTGGCAGCACCCCCGAAGCTTGTTTCGACCAGGTCGGGCCGGTAGAGGAAGTCCGGTGACACCAAGAGTGCCACCAAAGACCCGCGCATCGCCTCCTCATGGTTCAAATTGCTTTGGGTGCGCAGTTGGCGGTAGTAGGCGAGGACGTCCTCCCGTTCCTCGGCCCTCAGCGGACGGCGATAGGCCCGCGCGGCGAACCTCAGCAGCGCGTCTAAGTGGCGCAGTTCGGCGTCCTTCCGGGTCTGCTCCACCAGTCGTATCTCCGAATTGATGGCCCCGAAATGGAACGTCAGCGCCGCTAAAACTGCTTGGTTGACGGCGGTGGCATCAGGAGCCGCGCTGGTTTCAAGGTAGTAGTCACGGTAGCGGAAAACGGTCGACTGCGTCGTGGATTCGTCGAATGTCGGCCTCGTGATGGCCTTGCCGAGGCGCGCCGCAGCAGATTCGAACAGGAACTGCCGCCACGTCCGGACCGTGTAATCCGCCACAAAGTCGAAGTCCAGCCACAGCGATTCGAGTTCCTTCTTGCCCTTCTCATCCAGGATTAGCTCAGCCAGCGTTGCATCGTCCCGGAAATACCCCATCACGTTGTGCAACCCGGCCCCAAGCAGCCGCCCCTTGTCATAACTGTCGATCGGGTAGAACCGACCCCGTTCGCGCGCGTAGAAGCCGGTCGGGAAGACCTTGCTGAATGCCACGAAGGATTTTTCGTAGCGTGCGCGCTGTCCGGCGGGTACTGCCAAGTCCGGGTCCGAAAGGCGCTCCTTCTGGTACTCGGCGATGGCCTTCTTGACCTCAAGATCTTCCCCCCTGCCGAACGTCGGCCCGCGCGTGACCGTGAATTCGGGGGCGGGCGGTTCGCCTGCAACCCGCAGGGCGCCGGGGTCGAAGTCGCGGCGATGCGCTGCGATCTCGCGGTTGCGCCAGTAGACGAACGGCTGGAAATTGACGTTCAGTCCGGGGACCGCGGGCACGTCGAACAGCTTTTCGGTATGGCGGCGGATGCGGTGCACGAAATCGCGCATCTCGATGCAGCCGTTGCGGGCGACATCGGGCTGTCCGGGTTTGGGGCTTGGCAGACTGCGCCACATCGCCTGGAGTTTGACGGTCGGCCCGACCTCCTCTTTCGTCTGTTCCAGCAGCTGCCAGACCTGTTCGAGGTAACGAGCCGACAGCTTGTTCCCGCCAGCCACCGACCCGAGCGTCGCCTGCGGAATGCCCAGCGCCGCGCGGTGCTTGTATCGCCACGCGGCTGCAAAGTAGTCTGCGAAATCGGTCGGCTGGCGGTCGTAGAACGCGACGATCCGCTGGATCGCCCAGCGTTCGCGGTCGGTCTCGACCAGCATCGGATACGGTGCGAAATCAAAACCCTCGGGCGTAAGCACCATGTGGTCCGCCGTCTGGCGCGCGGCTTCCAGGTACTTGGCCATCAGGCCGGGCGAGATGCTGAGCGACTCGCCGGAGTTGTCGAAACCGGCCGCGTTGGCGGGGTCGACCGGGAATTCCCTTGCGGGCCTCAGGTCGACGCCGGTCAGGTCCCGAATGGTGTAGTTGTATTCGGAATTACTGAGGCGGCGGTTGAAGACGGGACCGGGGTCGCCCGCATGCTTGCGGACTTCCGCAGCGCGGACGGACTGGATCCAGCCGGTAACCTTCTGGCGGGCATCGGCGGGGAGGGCCGGGGCCTGTTTGGGCGGCATTTCGCCGGAGGCGACGCGCTTCAGGACGAGGTCCCAGCGGGGGTAGTCGCGGACCACGGGGGCGAGGGAGTCGTAGGCCTTGAGGTCGAACTGCGCAGCGGGGTTCGTGCCGCTGTGGCAGCCGGCGCAGTATTTCGCGATCACGGGACGGACGGATTCGGCGAACTGGCGGTCCAGCGAGGGGGCGGGGGCTGCGGGTGCGGGTACCGACAGTCCAGATGCGTACAGTAGTGTTGCGAGCGCGAAATGCCCCTTCCGGAAGTGGTTCATGGTGGTTGTACGGGGGTGGTGAGCAGGTAATGCTGCCTACACGTTATCATGTGACGGGCGGGAATGGGGCGTGGGTCTGGGGAATTTCTTGACGGGTGGCGGCATTCCGGTGCTGGAGAATTGGATGCGCCCAAAGGGGTTGCGGGCCGCCGAATCGGGAATCGACCGGTGTAGCCCGGGTGTGGATTCGTCTAGCTGCCGGGTAGCCGACGATACTGCCGGACAACACCACACCTCCCCCGACGCCGTTTCACTGGAGCAAACGTCCAGCACACTAGCGCAAACGGGGGCCTTCAACCAGCAGATTGAATCACGTTTGCCCTCTTTGTAAGGTATGATGATGAAGTCCCTCCGGGATTAGGGAAGACACGAGCCATGCCATACTCAGCCGAAATCAGTCGCGGGAACCCCACCTACTTTGTCTTGTTGCTCGATCAATCTGGGTCGATGAATGAGGTGTTCGGTAGCGAGACCACCCAGCGAAAAGCGGAATTTGTCGCGGATGTGGTAAATCGGACGCTCCATGACCTCGTAATCCGATGCACTCGAACCGAGCAGATTCGAAACTACTATTACGTCTCTGTGATTGGATACGGTGCGAACGTAGGACCTGCCTTTAGCGGCAGCCTGTCCGGGAAGAGTCTTGTCCCGATTTCAGAAGTAGCCGAAATGCCTGCTCGGCTTGACAATCGGACGAAAAAGGTACCCGACGGCGCAGGTGGCCTAGTAGAGACACAGGTCCGGTTCCCAGTCTGGATGGATCCGCTGGCGGGCGGCGGGACCCCCATGTGCCAAGCCTTCTCCTTTGCCCGGGATTTGCTTGATCGGTGGCTGGGCGAGCACAAGAACGGCTTTCCGCCCACGGTGCTCCACCTCACGGACGGGGAATCAACCGATGGCGATCCGAGCCGAGTTGCAAAAGAGATTCTCTCCCGCCAAACGACCGATGGCGACGTGCTGCTCTTCAACTGCCACGTTTCCTCCCAGCACTCCACCAAGATCGAATATCCGACCGACGAGTCCCGCCTTCCAACTGAGTCGGCAAAAACCTTATTCAATGTGTCGAGCATTCTCCCGGCTCCGTTCGTAAGGGCTGGCAGCGGGATAGGTATTAACGTTGTCGAGGGCTCCCGGGGTTTTGTGTTCAACGGCGATCCCGTATCTGTGGCTCAGTTCTTCGACATTGGGACGCGCCCAGCGAATCTACGCTAGCTCTTATACCGCCCCTCAACCCCGGGGGAGATGCCTACCGGTCCAGTGGCTGCTACCAAGGAGAACCTCTTCGTGCCTTCACAGCAGAAATTTGCCGCAGCAGTCCCACTTGCTTGGCGCTTGTCTTGGATCACTCCCGCCCGATGGCACAGCGATCCCGTGAGCACAGCCAAACCAAGGCGGAGTTTGTCGCGGACGTCATCAATCGGACTCTGCAAGATGTCGTTATCCGATACACGCGAACCGAGCAGGTCCGAGACTAATATCTTTTTTCCATCATCAGCTATGGGAGGGCTGTCGGCTCCGCGTCGATAACCATATGGGGAATCATCTTGAATTCCAAGTTTTTATTCTCCCCAAAGCGGGTTCCGGGACGTTTGAGTGCGAAGACTCTGTCGGCACTCGATCAACCGCGCGGCGCTTTTGTGTGGCGGATGGCGCTACCGAGGCATTCGACTCAAGGCGGTGGGCTCGGCTTCTCACCAAACATTGGGCACTGTCGAGGCGTGCACCACTCACGCGAGAGGAGCTCAACCCATGGCTGTGCAAACTTGGCGAAGGGTTTCGAGCCCGTTGGGCCAAGAGAAGTCTGCCTTGGTATGCAGAAGAGAAAGCACGTGGCGGGGCCTTTGCCGCATTTCTCGGCTTGAGCTTTTTCGGGTCAATTGAAGACTGGAGCTGGCAAGCAATCGCGATAGGAGACTCATGCCTCATCCACACGAGAGACGGACGGGTTGAGTTGTCCTTCCCGATATGCGATCCAAGCCAGTTTGGGTACCACCCAAATCTCGCTCCTTCCGAGAAATCTTGGATCGAGGCGTCCATGGATCATGTGGTAGTTAGGAGCGGCCGGGCAAGAGCAGGGGATGTATTTCTGCTCCTGACCGATGCGATTGCCGCGTGGTACTTAGAGGCTCTCGGTTCTTCTCCGGCTCTAGCAGAACGGTTCGATTCCATTCTTTCCGAGAGCAATGAACCAGAGCTGAAGGCCATGGTCGAAAGTTGCCGCGCAAATGGGTACCTTCGCAATGATGATGTGGCAGCCATCCGAATAGCTGTCGTAGCTGGACCTAGTCAGTGACGATCCGCAGTGAAGATAAGGATGGCAGGATGGCACCACCATGAGTCCTCAGCAATGGCCAAGCTCGAGAGATTTCCAAGAAGCGATACAGAATCCGTCTTTGGCTTTCACGGATGCGGAATTACGCGCTCTATCACCGGCACTGGATCGACACGGGATGCCGATAGTTACGTCGGGACAATTCGCCTACGTCTTTAAACTTAACGAGGCGACAGGTTCCAGGGCCCAAGCGGTCAGATGTTTTCGGGGATTCTCAGGTGATCGGGAAAAACGGTACCAGGCAATCGATAATCACCTTGACACTACTTCAATTCCTTGTATTGCCAGCTTCGACTACGACCCGGCAGGCATCTCTGTCTTAGGGCGCAAGTTTCCCACACTTGTGATGGAGTGGATCGACGGGCTACCACTCGACGTATATATCGGAGATGTGTTTCACCAGCCTGAAGTACTAAACTACCTTGCAGACGAGTGGCTGAAGGTCGTCGCTTCCCTTAGGGAAGCTGGAGTAGCTCATGGCGACCTTCAACATGGAAATATAATAGTTCAAAACGATGACCTCAGGCTTGTCGACTTGGACGGAATGTTCGTTCCGCAGATGGCCGGCTGGCGTGCAAGTGAATTGGGGCATAAGCATTACCAGCACCCACAGCGGGCGGAGCAACATTTTGCGATTGGACTCGACAACTTCTCCGCTCTCGTCATCTACATATCCTTCCTTGCGTTGGCCGAGGCACCTGAACTCTGGCCAGAGTTCCACGACGAGAACCTTATTTTTGCCAATGCCGATTTCAGCGAGCCGAGTTCCTCAAGATTATTCGGCAAGCTGCGGAAGGTAGGGCCAGTTCAACAGTTCGTTGCAACTCTTGAGACGGCCTGCCGTCGCGACCCTTTGCAGTGCCCGTACCTGCTCGACCTCGTCGCACCGCCATCCAAGCTGCCTTCCTGGCTGAGAAAGGGTTCAGTCTCTCAGACAAAGACTCTCACGCGGGAGGCACAGGCCAAATCTGGCGCGCCGCCCACAGTCCAAAGTCAATTCAGAAGGGAAGTGGTAGGGCCCTCCTCGCCAGGAGGCCCGTGGTGGCAACAGCCTGCTGGTCCGGCAACTGCGGCACCCGGGCCAGTCCCCGGCGCAACAACAAATATTTCCTCGCCGCAGCCATTTGGGATACAGCCAGTCACAGTTCCTAAGTTCCTATCGCGCCCCGTCTTTGAACAAACCCTGAATTACGCGACGGCCCGACTTGTTTGGATCTGGCTTTGGTTTCCCACCGTCTATTTGATTTTTCACAACGCTGGAGCACCGGCGCAGCCTGCCGGTTTCATGACACTGCTGGCCTATTTACTTGTCTGTCATTTCTCGGGCTACCGCCACGTGGTCCGATGCATGTCGCCGCTAAGCTCGGCTCTACCCACTACCCCTACCGGAAAGACCCAGATCCCGGTGACCAACGTACGGCCCCACCAACCGAGCTATCGCCAGCCTGCGCCAGCACCTTCGCTTTGGAACAGCAGCTCTTCTACCTCAGCGAGCGCGGCCACAGTCGGAAATCGCGTGAGCCGAGTTTTCCATGTGCCCTCATGCGGTTGGGCCAATAGAATCCGAGCCAGGAATCGGGTATCGTTTGGCTCTCCGACGCAGGCCTCGGCTCGTGGGTTCAGGCCCTGCGGCGTATGTCGGCCCTCTTAGATTATCGGAAGAGGCGACCAAACAACCGTCCGGTGAGCCACCCGGTTGTCCTCCGAACCAAACGATGTCCGACTCGCTTCCGCCTAATCGCCTGAAAATCTCCTAGGAAGCGGGCAACGTGATATAGAATTGACCTTAGGCGTGATATAGTCATCTTCTAGGACTTCGAGTTCATTGGCTTCTATAATATCGAACGCCCCCGCAAGCTTGCGGAACACAGCCACATGAGCGACCTCGTTTCAAAGGCCGCACGGCTCCGCCCAATCTCGAAGGTGTCGATCTTGACAGCCGCCTTTGGGCTGTTTTGGTTGTGGATTGTCAACCCAGCGGTCCAAAGAGAAATCCGGCCGTCCGCTCCCGCAGCTTCGACGGTAGCAAGGCCTTCGGCCGATAGTTTCCCGACACCGGGCACGAGTGATGCGAATCGTGACTCACCACCAGATGCACCACCGGCTAAACCAGCGACTTCGGTCGGTATTCCGCCTTCGCTGGACAGCCTAGCAGCTCCGAGGAAGCGAGAGGCAACGAGCGCGATGGGCCGCAAGGAAGGGGAACTAGCTACACCTGCGCCAGAGCTGCCGCCAGAAACGGACAAGCCTCCTGGGTCCGTTTCGTCCGCAGCCCCCGAGCCTCGCTCAGATCCTCAAAACCTTGATCATTGTCTCAATGGCTATTCTTCGTGCAAGCAGCAACTTCTGTCCGAGGGCGAACTTGCGCGAGTCGAACAGAGCGAGAAGCAACGCAATCGGTCTCGCTGTTTGAATGGATATTACCCTTGCTCCCGCCAACTACTGGCTCCAGAGGATCTTCGACAGGTGGACAAGAACGAAATAGCCAGGAACCTCTCTCGTTGCTTGAACGGATACTTTCCGTGCAATCGGCAGATGCTGTCTGCCGATGAGACGGAAAAGGTCGATCTGCACGAACAGCAGAGGAATATTTCACGCTGCCTGAATGGCTATTCGCCTTGCAATCGTGGCTCGCTAACGCCGCAGGATGCCGAGCGAGTCCGGGAACAGGAGATCAGGCGTAATCTGTCGCGATGCCTCAGTGGCTATGGATTGTGCGATCGGTCCCTGCTGACGTCCGACGAAACTCAGCGAATGCTGAAGGGTGAGGTGAGCCGCAATTTATCGCGTTGTCTGAGTGGATATGGGCGGTGTGACAAGAGCCTTCTTTCGCAAGACGAAGCGTTAAGGGTGGAGACGAGCGAACTCCAGCGCAACTTGGAGCGATGTCTTCGTGGCTATGGGCCGTGCGATAGATCTAAATTGACACCAGAACAAATGACCAAAGTCGGGCAACGCCGGGAGAAACAGTAAGGAAGCTGCCGCCCTACCCCAGTCTGAACGGCAAGACGAGGTTTGGGACAAAGTGACCGATGCGCGTCCAGCGACACCAAGGCCGCCGAGACTGACTTCGCTGATGATCGTCCTGACGGGGTAGCCTTGATTGAGCCTGTAGTTTTGCGTGTTGGTTGCAGGGTTGCAGCAGTTCCCTTGTTTCCCCTCATCGGTCGCGGCGCCGGGAAGTCTTTTCGAAATTCCAATCGGCGCAAGGGGCCC